>JAGRMP010000333.1 GCA_020441225.1 Maritimibacter sp.
GGACCGTCTGGCGAAGTACAACCAGTTGATCCGGATCGAGGAAATCCTCGGCGAAGTCGCCGAATACGCCGGCCGCTCGATCCTGAAGTGAGCGACCCGCTGGTCCGGGCAATGGGCGACCGGATCGCCCATTGCACGGCGCGTGAGAACCTGCCCGGCATCCGGGCACTGGGCCTGCTGCCGCCCGCGCGCCTCGCCCGGGCGGCGGGGATCCCCGAAACCGACATCCTGCTGCGACATGCGCGGATGCGGCTCGACACCCCGGCGGGGCCTGCGCGGCTAAACCATCAAAAACCCCTACTCCACGGCGCCGCCGCCGCACGACGGGTGCTCGACGGCCACACGCCCGAAAGCTGGGCCGCGCAGCTGGATGCACGGGTGTTTTTCTGGACGAAGACCCGGGGGCGGCGGTTCGCCGCCAGTGTCTCGCGCGACGTGCCGACGGTCACCCTCTGGCGCGACACCCGGGCGGTCTTCGACGCGTATCGGGCCGGGATCGATTTGTGCCCGATCAACAGCGGCAACTTTCTGCAAGGCGGCGCACAGGCGCGCCGCGGCGACTGGATCTACGTGTCCGCAGACCGCGGCCTTGCGCACTTTCGCGACAACCGGCGTCAACGCGGATCGGTTTCGCGCCCCGACAGGGTCGTTGAGATCTCGCTGCGGGGCGCGATCCCCGCCGACAGGCTGGCGGCGCTGATCCTGGAGATCGAAGGCGGCTGATCCCGGTCGACCCCGGCCGGGTCCGCCGCTCTTGCCCCTCGAGCGAGCGCGCACCTGCGGTGCTTTTTCGCCTGCGGCGGGCGGGGGCGCGCGCCTTCGGCGCGCTTGGGCGCCTGCGGCGAGCGGGGGGCGCGCCTGCGGCGCGCGGGGCCCGGAGGAAACGGTTGCTCCAAGGGCCGTTTTCCGCCACGCTTTCTGCCTGCCGGAGGAGGATGTCGCAGATGGAGAAATCCCGCGAAGAAACGCTCGACCCGGACGATTGGACCGCCAGCCGCGCGCTGGCCCACCGGATGGTCGACGAGGCCATCGACCATCTTAGCAAGGTGCGCGACCGCCCGGTCTGGCGGCCGATGCCCGACGCGGTGCGCGCCACCTTCCAGACCGGCTTGCCGGTCGATCCCAGCCCGCTGGACGCGGTCTACCGCGACTTCAAGGACACCGTGGCCGCCTACCCGATGGGCAATATCCACCCCCGTTTCTGGGGCTGGTACATGGGGGCCGGCAATTTCACCGGCGCCCTGGCCGATTTCCTGGCCGCGATCGACGGCAGCAACCTCGGGGGCGGCACCTCCGGCGCGTCGCAGGTCGAACAGCAACTCGTCGACTGGCTGAAGGAGATCGCCGGTTTCCCGAAGAGCGCGAGCGGCACCCTCACCAGCGGCGGATCGATGGCGAACCTGGTCGCCCACACGGTGATCCGCAACCTCGCCGCCGGCAAAGACGTGCGGAGAGAGGGTATCGGGGCGCTGCCGAAGCCGCTGCGCTTCTATGCCTCCGACCAGGTGCACTCCTGCCACCAGAAGGCGCTCGAGACCCTGGGCCTGGGGTCCAGGGCGCTGGTGGAGATCGACACCGACGACCGGCAGCGGATGCGGCTCGATGCGCTCGAAGCGGCGATTGTGCGGGACCGCGCGGACGGCCTGCAACCGGCCGCGGTGATCGCGACCGCGGGCACGACCAACACCGGCGCGATCGACGATCTGAACGCCATCGCCGATCTGTGCGAACGCGAGGGGCTGTGGCTGCATGTCGACGGCTGCATCGGCGGGGTGCTGCGCCTCGCCCCCGAACACGCGCACCTGGTCGCCGGGATCGAGCGCGCCGGTTCGGTCGCCATCGACCCGCACAAATGGCTCCATGCGCCTTTCGAGGCCGGGGCCGTCCTCATCAAGGACGCTCAGGCGCATTTCGCGACCTTCGAGATGCACGGCCCCTACCTGCAGCTCCAGGACCGGGGGCTGATGGCGGGAAAGTTCCTCGCCGATTACGGGCTGGAACTCAGCCGCGGCTTCCGCGCGCTCAAGGTCTGGATGGCGTTCAAGGAACAGGGGGCGGCGAAGTTCGGGCGGCTGATCGCGCAGGACATCGCCCATGCGCGCTACATGGCCGCACAGATCGAGACCTGTCCGGAGCTCGAGTTGATCGCGCCCGTGGACCTCAACATCGTCTGTTTCCGTCCCGTGGCGGCAGACGAGGCCGCGGCGAGGGCGCTCAACACCGAAGTCATGCTGCAACTCCAGGAAGGCGGCCTCGCCGTGCCGTCCGATACGACGGTGCAGGGCAGACACGGGCTGCGCTGCGCGTTCAACAACCACCGCACCCGGCGGGGCGATATCGACGACTTCCTCCAAGACGTGCGGCGGATCTCGGCGCAGATCGTCGCGGCGCAGGCCAGCTGAGGTCTCGGGATCGCCGCCGCGCGGAGCCGGTCCGCGGGACCGCTCAGCCCGGCAGGCCGTCGAGCGTGGGAACCCTGTCGAGCCCGTCGACCCAGCCTGCCCGGTCCGCATAGCAGATCTTTGCCGCCGGCGTCAGATCCACCGGGCCGTCGAGCGCGCCCGCCGGGACGACCAGAACCGCGCCCGCGCCCGCGTCCTGCACCGTAGGCAGGGCCGAGCCGCAGGTCCGGCAAAAGCTCTTTTCATGCCGCGTGCCCGGCAGACGGAAGCGCCCGACGTTGTCCGCCCCCGTGAGCCAGTCGAGCCGCGCCGCGGTCGCGAACAGGTTGGCCGCATGGGCCGAGCCGGTGTCCTTGCGGCAGCGGCTGCAATGGCACAGGAAAAACCGCTCGAACGCCCCCGTGACCCGAAATGTCACCGCCCCGCACAGGCAGCTTCCCGTCGTCGTATCGTCCATGCCGACCCCCGCTTGCGCGCCGGCACCGCCCGGGCGCGCGGCCCGTCTCTATCCGGGCAACACCGCGCGGTCAATTCGTCGCTGTCGCCGCCGACCCTTCCCCACCCCGCGCTTCCCTGCCATGATCGCGGCAAACCCACCCCGAGAGCAGGCCCATGTCTTTCCTGACCACGATCAAACCCGCCGAGAAAGCCGTCGCCGGCTTCGTCATCGCCTACCTCGTGGCCTTCTCCGCCTGGTTCTTCTCGATCGGCAATGCCGAGTTCGCGATCTACATCGTCACCATGCTGGTGCTGATGACCCTCATCGGCGCGACGCTCCGGGTCGGCGAGTATCCCGCGCCGATGCTCTGGGCGCTGGCCCTCTGGGGGCTCCTGCATTGCGCAGGCGGCGGCGTGCCGGTGGGCGACCAGGTGCTCTATGCCACCCAGGTCCTGCCCCTCATCGGCGACGGCACCACCGAGATGACGCTGCTCAAATACGACCAGATCGTCCATGCGCTCGGCTTCGGCATCACCGCCTGGGTGCTGTGGCACGTGCTCACCCGGCACTACCCCGAAACCCGCGGCAGCTGGACGGCCTATGCTTTCCCCGCGCTCGCCGCGATGGGGCTCGGCGCGGTCAACGAGATCATCGAGTTTTCCGCCGTCGTCATCGTCCAGGACACCGGCGTCGGCGGCTATATCAACACCGCGCTCGATCTGTGCTTCAACGCCGCCGGCGCGCTGATCGCGGTCACCCTCGTCGCCCGCCCGGGGCGACGCCGCGCCTGACCCCGACGCTGAACCGAACGGAGCCCGCCAGATGAAACGCCTCCTCAAGGCCCTCGGCCTCCTCGTCCTCGCCCTCGTCCTCGCGGCTGCCGGGCTCTGGGTCGGCACCCGCGGCGATTACCCGGTCGCCGCCACCGTCACCGACGACCCTGCGCTCCCCGCCTTCGACCTCCTGGGCCACCGCCTGCACGGGGAAAGCTACGGGCCGGAGAACGGCCCCGTCGTGATCGTGCTCCACGGCGGACCGGGCGGCGACTACCGCTCGCTCCTGCCGCTCGCCGCGCTTGCCGAGGACGGCTACCGCGTCCAGTTCTACGACCAGCGCGGCGCCGGGCTGTCGGAACGGGTGCCCGACAGCGCGCTCACCCTCGACGGCCATCTCGAGGAGCTCGACGCGCTCGCCGGCCGGCTCAGCCCCGAGACCCCGGTCACCCTCATCGGCCACAGTTGGGGGGCGATGCTCGCGAGCGCCTATCTCGGCTACGCCCCGGACAAGGTCGACCGGGCGGTCCTGATCGAGCCCGGCTTCCTCTCGGCCGACGAGGCCGACGCCTTCCAGGCCCGGATGCAGGGCTTTTTGCGCGACCCGGGCGGGATCCGGGAAATGCTGGTCACCGGGTTTCGCGCGAGCCATGTGGACGGGCCCGATGCCGCCGCCTCGGGCGATTACCTCATCGGCCATATGGTCGAATGGTTCGCCTCGCACCCGGACAATCCCTACCATTGCCCCGGCGCGCGCTGGGACAGCCCCGCCTGGCGCTACGGCGCGGCATCCGGCCAGGCGGTGCAGGCGCAGGCAACGCGGGCCGATTTGGACCGCCTCGGCGAGGCGTCCGGCTTCACCGGCCCGGTCCTGCTCATGAGCGGTGCCTGCGATACGTGGATCGGCCCGCCGCTGCAGGAACAGCACGTCGCCCTCTATGAAAACTCACGCCACGTGGCGATCCCCGACGCGGGCCATGACGTGATCGACGACCAGCCCGCCGCGGCGCTGGCCGCGATCCGGGCGTTCCTGCAATGACCGGCGCGCTTACGGCCGACGAGATCATCGCCGCGCTCGACCTCGCGCCGCATCCCGAGGGCGGCTGGTTCCGTGAAACCTGGCGCGCGGAGACGCCGGGCGCGCGCCCGGCTGAGGCGTCGGGCGCGCGCCCGACGGGCACGGCGATCTACTTCCTGCTCAAATCGGGCGAGCGGAGCCACTGGCACCGGGTCGACGCCGCCGAGATCTGGCATTTCCATGCCGGCGCGGCCCTCACCCTGCGGATCGCGCCCGACGCGGCAGGCCCCACCGTGCCGCATCTCCTCAGCCCCGATCTCGCGACCGGTGCAGAGCCGCAGATTATCGTCCCCGCCCACCACTGGCAGGCGGCCGAGACGACCGGCGATTTCACCCTCGTTTCCTGCACCGTGAGCCCCGGGTTCCGCTTCGAGGGGTTCGAACTGGCCCCGCCCGGCTTCGACATTCCGGGCTGACCGCAGCAGCCCGGACGACCTTCGCACAGGGCTCGCACACGGCTCGCGCGCAAAAACGCAGTTAGCGCTATCATCTTTAAGATCAATACCTTGGCACCCTGTGCGAGCTCGCACAAACCTCGCACACTCTCGGCGCCCCCCGCGCCGCCGCGCCGCCTGGCGTCACGAGACACTCCGCCGCCCGCGTCCTGACCATTGCCCCGCTCCGCGCCCGGCGCTACACCGGCCCCATGACCAACGTGCTCGACAAGATCAAGGCCTACAAGCTCGCCGACGTGGCCGAGCGCAAACGGCACCGCCCCATGGGCGCGGTCGAGGCCGATGCCCGCGCCGCCGCTCCCGTGCGCGGTTTCGCCGGCCGCCTCACCGCGGCCACCCGCACCGGCTACGGCCTCATCGCCGAGGTCAAGAAAGCCTCGCCGTCGAAAGGGCTGATCCGGCCCGATTTCGACCCGCCCGCGCTCGCCCATGCCTATGAGCGCGGCGGGGCCACCTGTCTCTCGGTGCTCACCGACACGCCCTCCTTTCAGGGCGCCGACGACTTCCTCGTCGCCGCCCGCGACGCGACCGCGCTCCCCGTCCTGCGCAAGGATTTCATCTACGATCCCTGGCAGATCGCCGAGGCCCGCGCGCTCGGGGCGGACTGCATCCTCATCATCATGGCGAGCGTCGAGGACGGCCAGGCGGCCGAGCTCGAAGACGCCGCCTTCGGCTGGGGCATGGATGTGCTGGTCGAGGTGCACGATGCCGAAGAACTGGAGCGCGCGACCCGGCTGAAGTCGCCGCTGCTCGGCATCAACAACCGCAATCTCAAGACCTTCGAGACCACGCTCGACACCACCCGGGTGCTGTCGAAGCTCGCCCCCGCGGACCGGCTGCTGGTCTGCGAATCCGGCCTCTCCACGCCGGAAGATCTCGCCGAGATGGCCGCGGTCGGCGCGCGCGTCTTCCTGATCGGCGAGAGCCTGATGCGCCAGGACGATGTCGAGGCCGCCACCCGGGCGCTGCTCGCGCACCCGGTCCCCCCGGCGGGCACCCCATGAGCGGGCTCACCCATTTCGACGCCGCCGGCCAGGCCCACATGGTCGACGTCTCCGACAAGCCCGTGACCGACCGGGTCGCGGTGGCCGAGGGGGTGGTGGTGATGACCGCCGAGACCCTCGCGCTGGTCGAGGCCGGCACCGCCAAGAAAGGCGACGTGCTCGGCGTCGCCCGGCTCGCGGGCATCATGGGCGCGAAGAAGACGTCCGAGCTCATTCCCCTCTGCCATCCCCTGCCGATCACCAAGGTCGCGCTCGATCTGGTGCCCGACCCGGACCTTCCCGGCGTGCGGATCACCGCGACGGTCAAGACCTCCGGCCAGACCGGGGTCGAGATGGAGGCATTGACGGCAGTCACCACCGCCGCCCTCACGGTCTACGACATGCTCAAGGCGGCCGAGAAGGGGATGCGGATCGAGGGCATCGGCCTGCGCTCCAAATCGGGCGGCAAATCGGGCGACTGGCAGGCGCCATGATCACCGTCGCCGAGGCCCTCGACCGGCTCTTCGCCCTCGCCGCACCCACCGGGGTCGAGACCGTGCCTCTCGCCGAGGCCGGGGGCCGGGTGCTCGCCGAACCCGTCGTGGCGCGCCGCGACCAGCCCCCCTTCCCCGCATCCGCCATGGACGGCTACGCGCTCAAGTCGGTCGAGGCCGACCCCGAGGCGATGTTCAAGGTCATCGGCGAGGCGCGCGCCGGGACCCGGTTCGAGGGGCGCGTCGGCGCGGGGCAAGCGGTGCGGATCTTCACCGGCGCGCCGGTGCCCGAGGGCGCCGACCGGGTGGTGATCCAGGAAGATGTAACCCACACCGGCGATCTCATCACCCTCGCCCGCAGCCTCGATCCCGGCCCCTATATCCGCCCCGCAGCGATGGATTTCGCCGTCGGCGACAGGCTCGACGCGCCGCGCGTGCTCGGCCCCCGCGACCTCGCCCTGATCGCGGCGATGAACGCCGGCACCGTCACCGTCGCCCGCCGCCCCGACGTGGCGCTGATCGCCACCGGCGACGAGCTGGTGATGCCGGGCGAAGACCCCGGGCCCGACCAGATCATCGCCTCCAACGCCTTCGGCCTCAAGGCGATGCTCGAAGCCGCCGGCGCGCGCGCGCGGCTCCTCCCCATCGCCCGTGACGACGAAGCCAGCCTCAAGACCGTCTTCGGCCTCGCGGCCGGCGCCGATCTGGTGGTCACCATCGGCGGCGCCTCGGTCGGCGACCACGACCTCGTCGGCCCCGTCGCCGCCGCACTCGGCATGGACCAGAGCTTCTACAAGGTCGCGATGCGCCCCGGCAAACCGCTGATGGCGGGCCGGCTCGGCGGCGCGGCGATGGTCGGGCTGCCGGGCAACCCGGTCTCGGCGCTGGTCTGCGGCCAGGTCTTCCTGGTGCCGATGCTGCGCGCGATGCTCGGCCTCGGCGCCGCGCCCGCGCCCCGCCGCCGGGCGATCCTCACCGAGGATATCCCCGCCAACGGACCGCGCGAGCATTACATGCGCGCGGTGGTCGACGAGACCGGCATCCGGCTGCTGCCGGCCCAGGATTCCGCGCTGCTCACGATCCTTGCCCGCGCCAACGCGCTCCTGGTGCGCCCGGTCGCGGACCCGGCGCACGCTGCCGGCGATACGGTCGACTACATCGAGCTCTGACGCGCCGGGCGCGCGGTTTCGGTCCCTGCGCGGCCTGTGTGGGGCGAACACGAGCGAAACCGAACGGAAACAAAGTGAGTCAAAGTTGCCACGGTGTTCGCACGGCGCGCGGGGGAGAATTGACATGAAAAGGGAACGCGTATAGAACATTCGTTGAACACTCCCGCGAGACCCAGGTAAATTGACGGGAGCAACCCAAAGGCGACCGGAAGGGAAAGAGCAGATGTTGACGCGCAAGCAACTGGATTTGCTGGACTTTATCAACAAGCGATTGCAGCGCGACGGCGTTCCGCCCTCGTTCGACGAAATGAAGGAAGCGCTCGATCTGCGCTCCAAGTCCGGTATCCACCGGCTCATCACCGCCCTCGAGGAACGCGGCTTCATCCGCCGCCTGCCGCACCGGGCGCGGGCGATCGAGATCGTCAAACTGCCCGAAGCGCTTGAAAAAGGCGCCGCCGGGCGGGCCGGGTTCGAGCCGCGGGTGATCGACGGCGACCGGCCCTCGCAGGTGCCGGCCCGGGCGATGGCGCTCGACAACGCGCCGGCTCTGGAACTGCCGCTGCTGGGCAAGATCGCCGCCGGCACGCCGATCGAGGCGATCACCGACGGCGAGAGCCACGTCGCCATCCCCGGCAGCATGGTCTCGGGCAAGGGCAAGCACTACGCGCTTGAAGTCAAAG
>JAGRMP010000334.1:0-2408 GCA_020441225.1 Maritimibacter sp.
ACCAGTGTTTCTCCGCCGACATGCGTTCGCCCGCGGTGCAGCGGATCGAGGATGTGCTGGCCCTGCGCGGGCGGCAGTTCCGCGAGGACAACGGGCCGCTCGCTCACCAGGTCCAGCCCGACAGCTTCGTCGAGATCAACAACTTCTACACCGCGACGATCTACGAGAAGGGCGCCGAGGTGATCCGGATGCTGGCGACGCTCGTGGGCCCCGAGGGTTACCGCGACGCGCTCGATCTGTACTTTGCCCGTCACGACGGCGAGGCGGCCACGATCGACGACTGGCTGCGCGTCTTCGAAGACGCGACCGGCCGCGATCTGAGCCAGTTCAAGCTCTGGTACAAACAGGCGGGCACGCCCCGGCTGCATGTCTCGGAAGACTGGGAAGACGGCGCGTATACCCTTCATTTCCAACAGGAAGTGCCGCCGACGCCGGGTCAGGACGAGAAGCAGCCGATGGTCATTCCGGTGGCCGTGGGGCTCATTGGCCCGAACGGCAACGAGGTGATGCCGACCCGGGTGCTGGAAATCACCGAGAAGCGCCAGAGCTTCCGCCTGCGCGGGCTGGGCGCCAGGCCGGTGCCCTCGCTGCTGCGCGATTTCTCGGCGCCCGTGATCCTGAAACGCGAGAGTTCGCCCGAGGAGCGCGCCTTCCTGCTCGCCCATGACACCGACGCCTTCAACCGCTGGGAAGCGGGCCGCGCGCTCGCCAAGGAGGTGCTGACGGCGATGGTCACGGGCGAGGAACCGCCGCTGAGCCTCTACCTCGACGCGCTCGCGACGATGGTGCGCGACGACAGCCTCGACCCGGCCTTTCGCGCCCTCGCGATGGGGCTGCCGGGACAGGACGATATGGCCCAGACACTGGCCGATGCCGGGCTGACCCCGGACCCGGACGCGATCTGGGAGGCGACCGAGACCCTGCGCCAGGAGATCGCCGAACATCTGCAGGACAGCCTGCCCCGGCTGTCGGCCGAGATGGTGGTGGAGGAGCCTTACGCGCCGGACCATGCGCAATCGGGCAAGCGGGCGCTGGCGCTGGCGTTGCTCAGGCTCACCACAAGGCTCGACGGCGGCGCGGCGGCGGAACGGTTGTTCGAGAGCGCCGACAACATGACGCTGTCGCTGGGCGCGCTCGGCTGCCTGCTGGATGCGGAAAAGGGCGAGGCAGCGCTTGTGGCCTTCGAGGAACGCTGGCAGGGCGATGCGCTGGTGATGGACAAGTGGTTCGCGATGCAGGTGGCCCACGCGAGGCCCGAGAAGGCGGCGGATGTGGCCGAGCGGCTGACCCTGCACCCGGCCTTCACCATGGCCAACCCCAACCGCTTCCGCGCGGTCTTCGGCGCGCTGGCGATGCACCCCGCCGGGTTCCACGGGAAGGACGGCTCAGGCTACCGGCTGCTGGCCGACTGGATCATCAGGCTCGACCCGAAAAACCCGCAGATCGCGGCACGGATGTGTTCGGCCTTCGAGACCTGGGGGCGCTACGATGCCGACCGGCAGGGGATGATGCGCGACCAGCTCGCCCGCATCGCCCGCACCCCGGACCTCAGCCGCGATACCGCCGAGATGGTCGGGCGGATCCTCGGCGACTGAGAGGCCGCGGCCCCGCTGGGGGGCTGCGCACGACGCCGGGGCCAGGTGCCGGGGAAGCGGTTTCGAAACCGCTTGAAAAGGCGCTTCGAAGCGCCTTTCCCTGGCCCCGCCGCCGGGTCTGTCAGTCGGAGGTCAGCCCTGGCAGTAGGGCTGGGCCAGCATCCAGGCGCGCATGTCCTCGCGCTTCGAGGCCTGGTGGAACGGGCCCCAATCGGCCGCCACGCCGCGCATGCCCGCGCTGATCACGCCGTCGCGCGGCACCGTGGTGTCCATGATCCGCACCGCGCAGGAGAGGTTGGCGGCACCGTCCTTGAGCGCTTCGCCCGAACCGGCCTGGCAGCCGTGATAGCGCGCCGTCGCGGGCGAAATCTGCACCAGCCCGAACCAGCGCCCGCCACCGCCGACCACCGCCGGCTGCCAGGTGCTTTCGTGCTTGGCCAGCGTCGAGAGCAGGCCGGTCCAGAACGCCTTGCGCCCCTCGACGTCGGATTTGACGTAGCCCGGGCACCAGTTGGCGATGTCGGCGGGCGTCGTATTGACCAGGTTCTGGCCGTGATTATCGAGCGCGGCCAGGGTCGCCTCGGTCCAACCCTCTGAAGCGGGGACGGTGTCCCAACGCATCGCCTGCGTGTCGGCCGGCTGGTTCTTGGTCGAGAACAGCGGACCGAATTCGAGCTCCATCTCGCCCGTCGCACAGCCCGACAGCACCGCGAGCGCCGCGGCAAGAAACATTTTTTTCAAGATCATCTCCGTCCCCCCGGACGTTACGTCGATTCGAAAAACCGCAATTCCTGTGTCACAGGCAAGCGCCAG
>JAGRMP010000334.1:2583-3223 GCA_020441225.1 Maritimibacter sp.
AACGGTGTTCCAGGATGGACATTTTCACCTCTGCGTTTCCCCCCCTGCACGACGGGTCCCTTTTCTGGCCCAAGGTTCTGGTCGTGCTCGCCATCGCCGCCCTGGTCGCTCTGCGATTCGCGCCGTACCTCGCGCGCTGGATACGCCGCGAGACGCCCGGGCTGAGCGAGCGGGACTATGCGCAAAGGTTCGAGATCACGCTCCGCGACAGCGACCCCGAGATCGCGCTTGTCGATGAGATCGAGACCGACCTCGGCGATCTGCTCGACGCCGGGCGCTGGGATCTGTTCCACTCGCTGCTCGCCGCCTGGGAACGCGACCGGGCCGCGACGCCGTTCGGCACCATGTTTCACCGCATCGGCGCCGAGGTCGCGCTGCGTCCGCTCCTCGATATCGCCGATGCCGAGGCCGCCACGGGCATCCGCGCCCCCAACGACCTGATCGATCGCGCGGTCGGCGAGTTTGTCGCCCGCGCGGCCGCCTTCCCCGGCGACCACATCGCGGCTTTGCTCGCCGCGCGCGCCCATATCGCCGCAGGCTGGGCGGCACGGGGCGACGGCTGGATCGCGCAGGTGTCGGAAGAGGACCTCATGCGCATGGCGCAGCATTACGACGCCGCCGAACGCATCCTCGCCCCCTT
>JAGRMP010000335.1:0-1048 GCA_020441225.1 Maritimibacter sp.
GGCGGCGTGACCGGGGCGAGGCCGAGGTCGACGGCGAGGGAATGGCCCTGGCGCGCGCGGATCCGGGTCCCGTCGGGTGAGAGGGCGAAGCGCTGTTTCGGGTTGGTGGCGACGATGCGGTCGATCTCGTCGCGGGTGATCGGCTGGACCTGCTGGGCGAGGATCGCCTCGATCTCGGCCCAGCCTTCGGAATCAAGCGCGATGCCTGTGGCGCCTGGGTCGTGGCGCAGGATCAACGAGAGGAATTTCGACAACGGGACGAGGGCCTTGTCCACTGGTTGACACTCTCTCTGGCGGCGGGGCAGTGCGCGGAAGCGATTTTTGAAATCGCTTTGCAAGGCTTTTCATAAAAGCCTTGGCCCGGCGGGTCAGACCGCCTTCAGGTCCGGCTTTTTGGCGGCGGGGGCTTTCTTCGCCCGTTTCTTCTGCGCCAGGTCGTCATGGGCGCCGGCGTTCTGGTCGATGAATTCCAGCACCAGCGGCCGGATGTGGTCGCGCCAGGATTTGCCGGCGAAGATGCCGTAGTGCCCCGCGCCGATCTCGATATAGCCGGTCTTCTTTTCGTCCGGCAGGCCGGTGCAGAGCGGCAGCGCGGCGGCGCATTGGCCGGGCGCGGAAATGTCGTCCTTGGAGCCCTCGACGGTCTTGACCGCGACATCGGTGATCTTGCCGATGTCGATCCGGTGGCCGCGCACGGTGAAGATGTTGCGCGCGATCTCGCGCCGTTTGAAGATCCGGTCGACGGTCGAGAGGTAGAACTCGGCCGTCATGTCCATCACCGCGAGATATTCGTCGTAGAACTTGTTGTGCTTGTCGTGGTCGGCGGCGGTGCCGTCGACGACGGCGCCGATCTGGTTGGCGAAGGCTTTGGAATGGGTTTCGACGTTCATCGACATGAAGCCGAGGAGCTGCATGAGCCCGGGGTAGACCATGCGGCCCGCGCCCTCGTATTTCAGCCCCACCCGCTGGATCATGGTTTCCTCCAGCTGGCCCATGGTCACCCGGCTGCCGAAATCGGTCACGTCGGTCGGCGCGGCGTCGGGGTCGA
>JAGRMP010000335.1:1058-4454 GCA_020441225.1 Maritimibacter sp.
TCAGGGTCATGGTCTGGGGCTGGGCGTCCGGATCCAGCTCGGCGAGATAGGCGGTCGCGGCCAGCGTGAGCGGCGCCGGCTGGCAGACCGCGACGACATTGATGTCGGGGCCGAGGGCGCGCATGAACTCGACGAGGTACAGGGTGTAATCCTCGACGTCGAACTTGCCGGCGCTGACGGGGATGTCGCGGGCGTTGTGCCAGTCGGTGACGTAGACGTCGGCGTCGGGCAGCAGTGAGGCGACGGTGGAGCGCAGGAGCGTCGCGTAATGGCCCGACATCGGCGCCACCAGCAGGATCCGGCGTTTCATCTCCCTGCGGCCCTGGACGTTGAAATGGATCAGATCGCCGAAGGGTTTCTCAACCAGCTTCTCGATCGCGACCACGTGGTCGCGGCCGTCTTCGCCGACCACCGAGAAGATCCCCCAGTCGGGCTTGGTGACCATCCGCGCAAAGCTGCGCTCGGTCACTTCGCCCCAGGCCGAGAGCCAGTCCATGAACGGGTTCGGCAGGGCGGCGGCCGCGGGGTAGGCGCCGAGGGCGCGCGCCGTTGCGCCCATCCACTGGTTGGTATTGCGCAGCGTCTCCATCAGGTCGTAGGTGGCCATGTACCGCATAACGGGTTCTCCATATGCCGTGCCCCCAGCCCCTGCACTGTTGCCCGGGGCACAGCTGTCAGCTAGCCTGACCGTCAGGGAGGAGCCCCGGCGGTTAATGCTGCAGGTGCGAAATGATAGGGCGGAATCATTAACATGACAACAAAAGATATCGGGCCCAAGGATCTGGAGGTGGCGCCGCTGAGCGATACGCTCAAAGAGAACCTTGCCCGGATCGAAGTGTTGACCCAGCGGATGGCGACGGCGCTGGCGCACAAGAAACAGATCCGCTCCTCGCTGCAGGGGCCGACGCCGGAGCTCTGGGCCAAGGCGGCGGGGGCCTGGGTGGGGGAGGCGATGGCGCATCCGGAAAAGATCTGGTCGGCGCAGATCGATTTCTGGGGCAAGGCGGTGGAAAACGCGGTCGCCGCCCAGGAGGCGTTGCTCTCGGGCGGCGCGGTGACCGAGGACGACACGCCGGACGATCCGCGGTTCAAGAACCCGTTGTGGCAGACGCATCCGTATTTTCACGCGCTGAAGAAGCAGTATTTCATTGCCGCCGAGGCGATGGAGAAGGGGATCGCAGAGCTCGAGGGGGTGGGCGATTACGACCGCTGGCGGCTCGAGTATTTCTCCAAGCAGATCGTCGACATGATGGCGCCGACGAATTTCCTCGCCACCAACCCCGACGCGCTGGAAAAGGCGATCGAGACCGAGGGCCAGTCGCTGGTCGACGGGCTCGAAAACATGATCCGCGATCTCGAACGCAACGACGGCGAGCTGATCGTCACGCTGTCGGACCCCGACGCCTTCAAGGTCGGCGAGAACCTCGGCACCACCGAGGGCAGCGTTGTCTATCGCAACCGGATGTTCGAGCTGATCCAGTATGCGCCGACCACCAAGAAGGTGCGCGCGACGCCGCTCCTGATTTTTCCACCCTGGATCAACAAGTTCTACATCCTCGACCTCAAGCCGGAATCGAGCCTGGTCAAGTGGATCGTCGACCAGGGCTACACGCTGTTCGTGGTGTCGTGGATCAATCCCGACGAGAGCTATGCCGATGTCACCATGGAAAGCTATGTTGCCGAGGGCTATCTCACCGCGCTCGCCGAGGTGAAGAAGATCACCGGCGAGGACCAGGTCAACGTGGTCGGCTATTGCATCGCCGGCACCACGCTGGCGCTCACGCTGTCGCTGCTGGCGCAGCGTGGCGACGACAGCGTCAAGGCGGCCACCTTCTTTACCGCGCTCACCGATTTCTCGGACCAGGGCGAGGTCGGCGTCTTTCTCGACGACGGCTTCGTCGGCGGGCTCGAGGAGGAGGCGCGCGAGACCGGGGTGATGTCCTCGCTCTACATGTCGCGGACCTTCTCCTTCCTGCGGGCGAACGATCTGATCTACCGCCCGGCGATCAATGCCTACATGCTCGGCCAGCGCCCGCCGGCCTTCGATCTGCTCTACTGGAACGGCGACGGCACCAACCTGCCGGGCAAGATGGCGGTGCAATACCTGCGCGGGCTGTGCCAACGCGACGAATTCGCCGGGTCCGGCCCGGGGTTCGCCCTGTTCGACACGCGGCTGCGCGTCGAGGAGGTCAGGGTGCCGATCTGCGCGGTGGCCTGCGAAACCGACCATATCGCCGCCTGGCGGTCGAGCTACCGCGGCATCCGCAAGATGGGATCCAAGGACAAGACCTTCATCCTCGCGGAATCGGGCCATATCGCCGGGATCGTGAACCCGCCGACGAAGAAGAAATACGGCCATTACCTCAACGCGGACTGGCCGGAGGACCCCGACGCATGGAAGGCGGGGGCGGAGTTCCACAAGGCCGAGACCTGGTGGTTCCATTGGGAGAAATGGCTCGCCAAGCGGTCCGGCGAGAAGGTCCCGGCGCGCAAGCCCGGCGACAACGGCCACCCGGTGCTCTGCCCGGCGCCCGGCACCTACGTGACCGGCAAGCCGCACCGGCCGGGCTAGGGGCGCGGCCGGCCGGAACCCGGCCGGACGGCTGCAGCGATCCACGACACCGGCGGCGCTTGCGCCGCCGTTTTCCTGCGGGGCCCGGGCACGGGGGCGTTTTCCTTGCGCTTGGGCTTGCCTTCGCCTGGTGCGGGCGGCGGCCGTCGATCACCACTGTACCGGAGGACCGTGGGCCGGGTCGTGGGCCGGATCGTGGGCTGGACCGTGGGCCGGATCGGGGGGTGCGCCCGGGGGCAAAAAAAATTAATGCTGCAGTGCAGAAACTTTCTTGACTTTCTGCACTGCAGCATTCATATCGGGGTCACAGGATAACACAGAGGGGCACCCCCGACGCGCCCCGCAGACCCGCAAAGGATATGACCATGGCCAAGACGACCACCCCCGACTTCACCAAGATGATCCAGGACATGATGGGCAACTTCCCGGTCGACATGACCGCCTTCGAAGACGCCTTCAAGACCCAGGCCGAGATGAGCGAGAAATTCTCGAAAGTCGCGCTCGGCGCCGCCGAGAAATCGGCCGAGATCTCGACCAAATGGACCAAGGAAACCCTCGCCAAGGTCGGCGAAGTGACCGCCGCCAAGGATGACGCCGCCGCCTACACCAAGGCGATGACCGACTTCGCCTCGGCCCAGGCCGAAACCGCCGCCGCGAACATGGCCGCTTTCGCCGAGATCGCCAAATCGGTTCAGACCGAAACCGTCGAACTGATGATGGCCGCCTCGAAGGACTTCGGCGCCGAAGCCTCGGCCGCCGTCAAGAAAGCCACCGACGAGGTGACCAAAGCCGCGAAGAAAGCCACCGAAGCGGCGAAGTAAGCG
>JAGRMP010000336.1 GCA_020441225.1 Maritimibacter sp.
AGCGCATCCTGTCGATGGTCGACGGGGTGGTGCTGCTGGTCGATGCAGCCGAAGGGCCGATGCCGCAGACCAAGTTCGTCACATCCAAGGCGCTCGCTCTCGGCCTGCGCCCCATTGTGGTGCTCAACAAGGTCGACAAGCCCGACGCCGAGCCCGACCGCGCGCTCGACGAGGTCTTCGATCTCTTTGCGAACCTCGGCGCCGACGACGACCAGCTCGATTTCCCGCATCTCTACGCCTCCGGGCGCAACGGCTGGTGCGACACCGAGCTCGACGGACCGCGCAAGAACCTCGACGCGCTGTTCAAGCTGGTGGTCAACCATGTGCCGAAGCCACGCCAGATCGCGCATGAGAACGACGATTTCCGCATGCTCGTCACCACCCTCGGCGCCGATCCTTTCATCGGCCGGCTGCTCACGGGCCGGGTGGAATCGGGCAAGCTCAGGGTCGGCGCGACGGTGCAGGCGATCAGCCGCATCGGCCAGAAGATCGAACAGTTCCGCGTCTCCAAGATCCTCGCCTTCCGCGGCCTCGGCCAGACCGAGATCGAGGAAGCCACCGCCGGCGACATCGTCTCGCTCGCGGGCATGCAGAAGGCCACCGTGGCCGACACGATCTGCGCCCTTGCGGTCGACGAACCGATCGACGCCCAGCCGATCGACCCGCCCACCATCACCGTCACCTTCGGCATCAACGACAGCCCGCTCGCCGGCCGCGACGGCAAGAAGGTGCAGTCGCGGGTGATCCGCGAGCGGCTGATGAAAGAGGCCGAGATGAACGTCGCGATCAAGGTGGCCGACACACCGGGCGGCGAGGCCTTCGAGGTCTCGGGCCGCGGCGAATTGCAGATGGGCGTGCTGATCGAGAACATGCGCCGCGAGGGCTTCGAGCTGTCGATCTCGCGGCCCCAGGTCATCATGCGCGAGGACGACGGCCAGCGCCTCGAACCCATCGAAGAGGTCACCATCGACGTCGACGACGATTATTCCGGCGTGGTGATCGAGAAACTCACCGCCACCCGTCGCGGCGAACTGGTCGAGATGAAACCCGCGGGCGTCGGCAAGACCCGGATCATCGCCCATGTGCCCTCGCGTGGCCTCATCGGCTACCATGGCGAATTTCTCACCGATACCCGCGGCACCGGCGTGCTCAACCGCGTTTTCCACGACTGGGCGCCGCACAAGGGCCCGATCCCGGGCCGGCGCGCGGGCGTGCTCATTTCGATGGATGCGGGCGAGGCGGTGGCCTACGCCCTGTGGAACCTCGAAGAACGCGGCAAGATGTTCGTCGAGCCGCAGGAAAAGGTCTACCAGGGCATGATCATCGGCGAGCACTCGCGCGACAACGACCTCGACGTGAACCCGCTCAAGGGCAAGAAGCTCACCAACGTGCGCGCTTCGGGCACCGACGAGGCGGTGCGGCTGACCCCGATCAGCCGGATGTCGCTGGAACAGGCCATCGCCTATATCAACGATGACGAGCTCGTCGAGGTCACGCCCAAGGCGATCCGCCTGCGCAAGCGCTACCTCGATCCGCACGAGCGCAAGCGCGCCGCCAAGGCAAGCTGAACCGCGGGCTGCGCGGTCCGCCGCGCGCCCCTCGTCGGCTCAGCTCTCGATGATGCAATTCGTATAGGCGGTGTCTCCGGCGGCCCCATACGGGTAGTCGGACCGTTTGCACGGCGGCGGCGGGGTCTGCGCGTAGCCGCTGCCCGCGCTCGCACCCGTCGGGGCCGGATCCTGGTACGCCGGTTGCTCGGCGCAGGCCGCCATCAGGACCAGCGTACCGATCAGAAATGTCGCTCTCATTCCGCCCTCCTTGGGTTTCCTGCCTGAACTAGAGCCCAGAACGGCGCGGCGGACAAGGCCCGGGCTCGAAAAGCCCTGTTTTGTCCGGCGGCCGGGTTCAGGCCGGGGTTCGGGCGCAGAGACCCGTGGCACCCGCGCGAACACCGTCCGGATCGCGCTGCCGCCTTGAACGGCCGGGTCCGGCCCTCGGCCTCGACGGTCCCGCCGGGGCCGTGAGCGCGCCGAAAGGACCGCCACTGGTCGGATCGCGCCGGTTCCGCACGCCTGCCCGCGCCTATGAGGTTTGCTTATCCCTGCCGTTCTATCCGTTTCGGTGAATGGCCCGCCCACCCGGTCGGTGGCCTCCTGTCTCTCGTTCCCAAGCGGCCCCACAAAGGATCGCGAACGACGCAACGAAAGGACAGAAGATGAAAACCGTCACCAAGAGCCTCATCACCCTCGCCGCCCTCGCCGGCGCCACCGCGGCCTTCGCGGGCGATCAGCTCCGGACCCAGGACCGGCTCATGGACGGCACCTGCCTCGCGCTGAGCGCCGACGGCAGCGTCATCGACTGCCCCCTGCTCGCCGATCAGGACCAGCTCAGGGATCGGGACGTCGTCGCCGACCGTGATCTTGTCAGGGACCGCGACCAGGTGAAACTGCAGGACGGCTCCTGCCTCGACGGCGACGGTGTGCCGGACCGCGATGGTACCGGGACCAAGGCGCAGACGACGGTGCAGAGCCGCGCCCAGACACAGGCCCAGGACCCGTCCCCCGCCCGCGCCGGCAATGGCGGGCCGCGCCAGACGCGCAGCGGCAAGTGACCGGAGCTGCGGCGGTTTTGCGAATGTCTCCCTGCCGCGAAACCGCCTAAACTCGTGCCGCGCGGCCCCGGTCGCGGTCGCGCGGCACATTTGGGTCCGTCCGCCATGGACCCAGTGAGATCAACGACCGGATCGAGGCCCACCCGATGCCCGACACAGCGACACGAATTCTGGCAACGCTCGCGCTGGCGCTCGCCCTCGCGACCGGTCCGACCGCGGTTACGGCCTGGAGCGAACCGCCGGTCGCCACCGCGGAGATCGCCCTGTTGGAAGCCCAGGGCTACGGCATCGTCTCGGTGCGCCGCAGCTGGCTCGGCCGCATCGTCATTCTCGCAACCCGCGACGGGATATTGCGCGAGATCGTGATCAACCGCGCGACCGGCGCGGTGTTGAGCGACCGGTCGTTCGCCACCGACCCGCAGGGCCCCGCGACCGACGGCAATGCGACGGACCGCACGCCGGGCCGCCCGTCGAGCAGCGGCACTGCGCCGAACCGCCCATCCGGCGGCGGCCGAAACGGTGGCAGCGGCAGTGGCAGTGGCAGTGGCAGTGGCAGTGGCGATGGCAGTGGCCGAGACGGTGGCAATGGCGGACACTGACCCTCTCGCCGCAGCCACGGTCCCGGTTAACCCGACGGCGCGCCCCGCCACCGTGCCCCTGGGTCGGCGGCGACACTGGGGCGGGTTTCTCCTCTGGGCGCTGGTCGCGGTCCAGAGCCTCGCCGGCGGCTACTTCCTCTGGACCATCCTCGCGGCCCTTCTCGGTCTCCCCGAACTGCCGTTGCGCTGGCAGGCGCGCGAGATGCTCGACCTGGCCGCCACACTCGGGCTGGTGTTCGGGGCGGTGCTCACGGTGCGGCTCGCCTGGGCGGCGGCGCGGGCGGGCGACCGGGCGGAAACCGCCCGCCGCCTGACCGCCGGCGCCTTCACCCGGGTTGTCGACGAGTATTTCGACGTCCTCGGGCTCACCGGCGCCGAGCGCGAGGTCGCGTGGTATATCGTCAAGGGGTTCGGCCAATCCGAAATCGCCCATCTGCGCGGCACCGCCGAGGGCACGGTGCGCGTTCAGAGCACCGCGATCTATCGCAAGGCCGGGGTCAGCGGAAAATCACAGCTGCTCTCGCAGATCCTCGAAGACCTGCTGCTGTGAGACCGGCCCGGGGACAGGCGCCGGGGGTGCGGTCACCGAGCGGCGGACAGCCATAATCCGCCACGCGCCACCTTCGCTCCGACGACAACCGAACACGGCCCCAGGTCAGAACAGCCCGAAGAACGGTTTTTTCTTCTTGCAGGGGACTTGGCGCAGCTCCACGTAGGCAGGCTCCAGCACCGTGCGTTTCTCGCGGTAGTGCGCCGGGTATTCGACGAGATCGATCGAGCCATCGCGCCGCTTCACATAGGCGCGGCGTTCCGGCGCAACGAGGATCGGTTCGACCAGCACTTTCGCGGGCATCATCACTTCCTCGAAACAGGCGAGCAGCCGCGCCGGGCTCCCGTTGACCTCGGTCATTACATCCTGATTTTCGAGCGGGTATTCGGGCTCCTCGGCCTGGGCCGGTATCGCGGCCAAAAGCAAAGCGAACACCGAATAAAGAACGATGCGCATCGGGCGTTCCTCACGTGCGGTTTCACGCTCGAGGATTGTTGCCAAGTTGGGCTCAATCGAGCCGGAATAAAGGTTTCATTTTGGAATGTATAAAAATTGAAAGCGCGGGGAAAACCCCCGCGCTTTCGAAAGCTTGCTCCGCGGCGCTGGCGTTATTTGCAGGCCGCCGGCACTTCGAGGACGTAGCCGCGGGCCGTCTTGGTCTTCACCTGCTCGTAGA
>JAGRMP010000337.1:0-1491 GCA_020441225.1 Maritimibacter sp.
CTGACGGTTCCAGTCGCGCTTGGCCTCGTCGGCGCGCTTGTCGTGCAGTTTCTTGCCCTGGGCGATGCCGATCTTCATCTTCACCAGCCCCTTGTGGTTGAAGTAGATCACCAGCGGCACCAGCGTCATGCCCTTGCGCTGGGTCGCGTTCCACAGCCGGGCCAGCTCCTTCTTCGACACCAGCAGCTTGCGCCTGCGCCGCTCCTCGTGGCCCCAGGTCTTGGCCTGCTCATAGGCGGCGATATGGGCGTTGACGAGCCAGAGCTCGCCCTCCTCGACCGCGGCATAGCTCTCGGCGATGTTGGTCCCGCCCTGGCGCATCGCCTTCACCTCGGAGCCCATCAGCACGATGCCGCATTCGAGGTCGTCCTCGATAGCATATTCGTGCCGCGCCCGCCGGTTCTCGGCGATCACCTTGTAGTTGGGGTCCGTGTCTTTTTTCGGTTTCTTCGCCATTCCGGCTACCTAGGCGCGAAACCCGGACATGTCTAGGCGTCGGACCAGTTTGCGATGACGGCGTCGACCTCGATCTCGACCAGCCATTCGGGGTTCACGAAGCGGGTGACGGCCATGATCGTATCGACCGGGCGGATGTCGGCGAAATATTCCTTGCGCACGTCGATCGCTTCCTTCCAGCGGTCGATGTCGGTGAGGATCACCCGGGTGCGCACCACGTCCTCGAGGCCGGAGCCCGCGCGGGTCAGCGCGTCTTCGATGATCTCGAGGCAGCGCCGGGTCTGCGCCGCCACGTCGCCCACCCCGACGGTCTTGCCGTCCGGGCCCACGGGCGCCGTGCCGCCGATGGAAATATAGGGGCCCACGCGCACGGCGCGGGAAAAGCCGGCAATGGCCTCCATCGGGTTGCCGTTCGAGATCAGTTCGCGGTCATATCCGGGCATCGCGATTCCTCTCCTGCTGTCGCCGGCACAGATTAGCAGGAAACCGGAAAAGGACCGCAGTCAAACGTCCGGGCTCTCCGGCGGGCGGTCCACCGTCTCGATCCAGGGCTTGATGTCGATGAGCGGCGTGCCGTCGAAGCAATCGAGCGCGTCGATCTTCAGCACCCCTGCCTCGGCATCGACACGGGTGAGGGTCACCGAAGAGGCCGCCACCGGGTTGGGCCGGTTGGGCGAGCGCAGCGCAAAGGTGCCGCGAGGCGCATCGACATGTCTGGGCGCCTGCAGGAGCAGATCGCGCCGCGCCCCGTGCATCCAGTAGAGCACCATGAGCGGCTGGCCCGGTTTCAGACCGGTGAGCGCGGGGGCGAAGCGCGGGTCGAGCTCGATCCGAACGCTGTCGAGCCCCGCCTCCGCCATGCGTTCGCGCGCGGCGGCGATGTTCTTCGGGCAGTCGCCGCGCGACCAGGGCGTGCGGATGCGGCCGATGAAAACCAGCCCCGCATCCTCAGCCGCCCCGATCCCGCCCGGAAGCGCGACCTCGCCGGGACGGATCTCGGGCACGTCCGACATCGTCAGTTGAGCAGACCGGCGA
>JAGRMP010000337.1:1502-9236 GCA_020441225.1 Maritimibacter sp.
GTCGATCTCGGCCTTGGTCTCGTCGAGCGCCTCGGTGAGCGGCGAGCGCACGTCGGGCTCGCACAGGCCCAGCCGCGACATCGCGTATTTGACCCCGACGACGCCCGGCTCGCGGAACACCGCGATATGCAGCGGCATCAGCTTGTCCGACAGCTCCAGCGCCCGGGCATAGTCGCCCGCCAGCGTCGCCGCCTGCATCTCGGCGCATTGCGCGGGCGCCACGTTGGCGGTCACCGAGATGCAGCCCTGCCCGCCCATGGCGTTGAAGCCGACGGCGGTCGGATCCTCGCCCGAGAGCTGGAGGAAATCGGTGCCGCAGGTGATCCGGGTCTTGGCCACGCGGGTGAGATCGGCGGTCGCATCCTTGACGCCGATGATGTTGTCGAGCTTCGACAGCACGCCCATGGTTTCGGGCGTCATGTCGACCGCCGAGCGGCCGGGGATGTTGTAGATGATGATCGGCAGCCCGA
This sequence comes from Maritimibacter sp., assembly GCA_020441225.1. The sequence goes on from JAGRMP010000337.1 coordinate 1,973, forward strand.
CCTCGGCAAGCGCGGAATAATGCGCGATCAGCCCGCGCTGGGTCGGCTTGTTGTAATAGGGCGTCACCACCAATGCGGCATCGGCGCCGACGTCGCGGGCCGATTCCATGAACCGGATCGCCTCGTCGGTGTTGTTCGAGCCCGCGCCCGCGATCACCGGGATGCGGCCCGCAGCGGTCTTGACCACGGTCTCGACAACCTCTTCGTGCTCTTCGTGGCTCAGCGTCGGGCTTTCGCCGGTCGTCCCCACCGGAACGAGACCGTTCGTGCCCTGCTCGATATGCCATTCGACGAGGCGTTTGAGCGTGTCGTAATCCACGGCGCCGTTCTTGAACGGCGTGACCAGGGCAGGAATGCTTCCCTTGAACATGACACGCTCCTTTTCGTCGGGTTATTCGGGCTTCGGTTTTGTGCTTCGTATCCTCGGCGACTCAGGTCTAATGCCGGGGAAACGCGGCGGAAACTAGCCGCCAGAAAGAAAAATGCCAAGAATGTGTGTTGAAGCGCGAATCGAGCGCGGTACCAATGCGGCATGACCGAGCAGAATAAAAAAAGACCCGCCCTGAACCACAGATTTCGGGCCGCGCTCGCGCGGCTGATGATCCTTGTTTTCCTCACCGGACCCGCCGCCGCCCAGAGCGCTTCGGAGGTGGCCGCACTGGAGCGCGGTCTCGACCTCATGCGCCAGGGCCAGTGGGACGAAGCCCTCAACGCCGCCGGCCCGCCGGGCTCGATCGGGCGCGACATCGTCCAGTGGAACCGGCTGCGCTCGTCGAAAGGCACATTCGGCGAGACGCTCGACTTTCTCGCCCGCCGCCCCGACTGGCCGGGGCTGGACCTCTTGCGCGAGCGTTCGGAAAAGACCATCCCGGACGAGGCGGGCGCCGCTGCGGTGCTCGACTTTTTTCTCAACGACCCGCCCCAGACCGGCGCCGGCACGCTGCGTTTCGCCCGCGCGCTTTGGGACACCGGCGCCAAGCAAGAGGCGATGGCCGAGGCGATCCGCGGCTGGACCGCGTTTTCGCTGGACGAAGAGGAAGAAGCCCAGTTCATGACCGATTGGCCCAAGACGCTTGCCCAGCACCATTGGGAGCGGATGGATATGCTCCTGTGGCGCGGGCTCAGCGACCAGGCGCGACGCCAGCTCGCGCGGGTCGACGACGCCCACAAGGCGCTGGCCAACGCGCGGATCGCGCTGCGCGAGAACGAAGACGGGGTCGATGCGCTGATCTCGCACGTGCCCGCCGCACTCGCCGACGATCCGGGCCTCGCCTACGAGCGGTTCCTGTGGCGGGCGCGCAAGGGGCGCAACGACAGCGCCATCGAGCTCTTGCTGGAGCGTTCCGGCTCTGCCGCGTCGCTGGGCGATCCCGAGCGCTGGGCCGACCGGCGGCTCGACCTTGCGCGCTGGGCGATGCGGGAGGGCAAGCCCAAGACTGCCTATGCGCTTGCGTCGCAGCACCGGCTGACGGCGGACAGCGACGCGCGCAACGCGCTCGAATGGCTCGCGGGCTATGTGGCGCTGCGCAAGCTGGACGACGCCGGGACCGCGCTGCGCCATTTCCAGGCGTTCCACGAGAGCGTCGAGACGCCGATCAGCGTGTCGCGGGCGGGCTACTGGCAGGGCCGGGCGCTCGAAGCGCTGGGCCGCACCGAGGAGGCGCGGGCGGCCTATGCCAAGGCCGGGCGGCACCAGACGGCGTTCTACGGGCTGCTGGCGGCGGAGAAGGCCGGGCTCACGCTCGACCCGGCGCTGGCCGGCACCGAGACCTACCCGGGCTACCAGCAGGCGGCGTTCTGGACGAATTCCAACATGCAGGCCGCGCGGCTCTCGCTGGCGGCGGGCGAGCGCTACCTCGCCCGGCGCTTCGCGGTGCATCTGTCCGAAAGCCTCGACGCCACCGGCCTCGGCCAGCTCATGCAATGGGCCGAGGACGCCGGCGCGCCCTATCTGCAGCTTTCGCTCGCGAAATACGCCATCGTCTACCATGGCCGGGTCTACAACCGGCCCTATTTCCCCAATCCCGACATCGGCTCGGGCAACCCCGGGGTGCCGCGCGCGCTGGAACTGTCGATCGCCCGGCGCGAAAGCGAGTTCAACCCGGGCGTGACCTCGGGCGTGGGCGCGATGGGGCTGATGCAGCTCATGCCCGGCACCGCCAAGGACATGGCGCGGCGGCTCGAGATCGCCTACGAGCCCGGCAAGCTGCGGGACGGTTTCGCCTATAACACCCGGTTGGGATCGGAATACCTCGCCTACCTGATCGAGAAATTCGGCCAGAACCCGGTGCTGATCGCGGTGGGCTACAACGCCGGACCGGGGCGGGTGACCCAGTGGATCGAGCGCTACGGCGATCCGCGCGCGCCGAACGTGGATATCGTCGACTGGATCGAGGCGATCCCCTTCGAAGAGACCCAGACCTATGTCATGCGGGTGACCGAGAGCCTGCCCAATTACCGGGCGCGGCGCACCGGCGAGACCGGCCCCGTCCGGTTCACCGACGAGCTGAAACAACGCTAGACGCGGCGGGTCGGGCCCGGCGGTCCGGCCCTTCCGTGCTCAGGGCGCGAGCACCTTTCGCAGCTCGGCCTCGGTCAGGTAGGAATAGGCGACAGCCGTGCCATCCTTCACCAACGCATAGGTACCGTAGGGCGTGGGCGAGAGGTGGCGGACGTCGTCGGCACTTTCGATCATGACCTCGCGGAACGGCAGGCCGAGCTCTTGCGCCACGGTCCGCACCTTGGCGGCGGCGTCTTCGAGATAGGGGCACTGGGCCGAGCGCAGCACGGTCACGCCGGACCCGCAGGCTTCGGCCTTGCGGGTCCAGCCGCCGCAGATATGCGGCACCTTGTGGTTGCTGTGGGCCTTGACCCAGAGCTCGAACTTTTCGCCGCAGCTGTCGACCCGGCGAAAGCCCAGATGTTCGACGATGCCGGGCGCGATCAGCCAGTTTCCGCGCGAGGTCAGCGCGGCGACGCCATGGTATCCGTTCTCCCGCGCCCATGTCTCGGCCTCGGCGACGAGGTCGCGGGCGAAGCCCCGCCCGCGCGATTTGCCGACCACCCAGAGGCAGTGGATCACCACGAAATCGGCGACGTCATCGACCGCGCGCCAGCTTTTCGGCCCCGGCATGAATTCGATGAAGCCGCGTTCGCCGTCGCCGAGCAGACGCAGCTGCAAGCCTTCCTCGAACCGCGCCATCAACCAGTCGCGCTTGGCCTGCCAGGCATGGCTCTTGCGCGCCGACATCTTGCAGAAAAACCCGTGCTCGTCGACGTTTTCGGCGGTAACGGTGATGATCTCAGCCATGGTATCCTCCTGCGCCGGAGTATGGAGGCGGGACCAAGGCGGCGTCCATGACCCGCGTCAACACCGAAACCGGGTCAGCCGCCGAGTTTCTTGTGCACCTCGTCGAGGTCGATCTCGCCCACCGGCATCTTGTTGGCGGGATCGTCGAAATCGTATTTGAACAACTGGAAATCGCGCTTGTAGATCTCCCAGACCAGGTGTTTCGACAGGTCGTCGAAATAATCCTCGACCGGATGCGCCATTTTCGGCCCGTGATCGGCGCTTTCGTTGAACCTGGGGATCTTGCCGAGCTGGACCTTGTGCGGCGTCTCGATGTGCTTCAGCACCTCGCGCATCCCCTTGTTGAACGCCTCGATGTGGAAGATGTGGTCGTAGCGCCCGCCGTTCTGGATGAAGGTCGAGACATGACCCGACATCGCCGACCAGTGGATGTCGGGGTCCATCGGCCGGCGAAACCGGATGGTGTCGCGGGCGAACAGCAGAAACCGGCGGAACGACGTGATCTGGTCGAACTCGAAGCCGGTCTCGGGATCGCCGACCTCGACCCCGTATTTCTGCACGAGGAGCGGCACAAGGTTGCCACGGTAGCGTTTACCGTTGCGCTGGATGCCGCAGATCTTGTCGAAGAAGGACGACAGGATCCGGCCGTAGGGGTTGCGCACGGCGGTGAAGACATAGGATTTGTGCGCCTGCACGTTCGCCGCAATCAGCGGCTGGCTCTCTTCCATCGCCCATTTGTGCAGCCCCTCGGCCGCGTCGTGGACGTCGCCATCGTAAAACCTGCCGTGGTCTGAAAAATACATGATCTGACCGATCGAGGAGCAGGCGCATTTCGGCACCACGCGGTAGACCACGCTCTCGCTCTCGGTCATCCAGGTTCCGGGAAAACCCATGGCTGACGTCCGCCTCCGTTTGCCGCCTGCGGGCCCGACTTGAGGGGGGATTGCCGCATGGGAAGAAAAAAGCAAACAAACCCTGTTCTTTCAATGGGCTTTTACCGGTATTCGTGTCTGCAACCCGGCCCGGGACCCCAAACGCACAGACCATGGCCCAGATCGCCTTCATCCTGCTCAGCCACAAAGACCCCGACGCCATCGTCGACCAGGCCCGGCGGCTGACGGCGGTGGGCGATTACATTGCGATCCATTTCGACGCCAGCGCGCCGCGGTCGGATTACGACAAGATCCGCGCCGCCCTTGCCGACAACCCGAACGTCACCTTCGCCGGCCGCCGCGTGAAATGCGGTTGGGGCGGCTGGAGCCTGGTGGAGGGCACCCTGGAGGCGGTGCGGGCCGCGGTGGAAGCGTTTCCGCGGGCGACCCATTTCTACATGGTCTCGGGCGATTGCATGTCGATCAAATCGGCCGAGTTCGCCCATGATTACCTCGATGCCGAAGACGTGGACTATATCGAGAGCGTCGATTTCTTCGACAGCGACTGGATCAAGACCGGGATCAAGGAAGACCGGCTGGTCTACCGGCATTTCTTCAACGAGCGCACCCACAAGGCGCTGTTCTACGCCTCGCTCGACTGGCAGAGACGGCTGGGATTGAAGCGCCGGATCCCCGAGGATCTGCAGATCATGATCGGCAGCCAATGGTGGTGCCTGCGCCGGCGCACCATCGAATGGGTGCTCGACTTCATCAAACGGCGCCCCGATGTGATGCGGTTCTTCCGCACCACCTGGATCCCGGACGAAACCTTTTTCCAGACGCTCGTCCGCCACATGGTGCCCGCCCACGAGATCCGTTCGCGCACGCTCACCTTCCTGATGTTCACCGATTACGGCATGCCGGTGACCTTCTACAACGACCACTACGACATGCTGCTCGCCCAGGATTACCTGTTCGCGCGCAAGATCAGCCCCGAGGCGACCGAGCTGAAACGCCGGCTGGGCACGCTCTATGCCGAAACCGGGGTCCATTTCAGCATCTCCAACGAGGGCAGGAGCCTGTTTTCCTTCCTGGTCGGGCGCGGTCGGGTCGGCCGGCGGTTCGCGCCCAGGTTCTGGGAGGCGGAAGCGACCATCGGCCGCGACCGCGAGCTTCTGATCGTGATGGCGAAGAAATGGCATGTCGGCAAACGGCTGATGAAGCGGATCGGCCAGGTGACCAATGTGCCGACCATCGACTATCTGTTCGACGAACAGGCGACCGAGCTGCCCGATCTCGGCGGCATCCAGACGAGCCTCGAGAAGCGCACCCGCCACCGCCGGGCACTGATGCGGATGCTCTACGACTACTTCGAGACCGACCGGCTGGCGGTGGCGATGGACCCCAACAACATGGATCTGTTGCGCGACTTTTTCTCCGACCGGTCGACGACGCGGCTTCTGGAGGTCGAGACCGAGTATTCCGACGCCTGGCTGCGCGGTCACGCGGTGCGTGTCGGCCTCGCGGGCGAAAGCACGCCCGAAGCGGCGATCGCGCGGCTGTTGCCGACGATCCGCTCCGATCTCTATCTCGAAAGCGACCGCATCCGAGACGCCGGGTTCGACGAGGTCTACCGGCTGCGCGAGACCGCGACGACCGAAGAGAACGCCCGCGCGCTGGCCCGGTTTCTCTCGATCCCGGAGAAGACGGCGCGCGACATCGCCCGAACCGAGCGGCTGTTCAACGACTGATCGCGGGCCGGTTGCCGGCCGGGAGCGGGCCCTGGTCGGGGCGGGACATAGGCGGCGCGCAAAACCCGGTTGTGTCCCGGGCGGTTCGATCCCAGTTTGGACCGCGACAAGACTGTATCGCTTCAGGAGCATCCCATGGGCTACGCCTACGATTCCGAGAACATCTTTGCCAGGATCATCCGCGGCGAGATCCCCAACGACACCGTGCTGGAGACCGCGCACAGCCTGGCCTTCAACGATATCGGGCCGCAGGCGCCGGTGCATGTGCTGGTGATCCCCAAGGGGCCTTATGTGAACTGGGACCATTTCGTCGCCGCGGCCCCGGCCGAGGAGGTGGTGGACTTCGCCAAGGCGATCCACGGTGTGGTCGCGGCCAAGGGGCTGGAACCCGGCGAGGGCGGCGAAGGCTACCGGCTGATCATGAACGCCGGAGAATCCGGGCTGCAGGAGGTGCCGCATCTGCACGTGCACATCCTGTCGGGCAGGGCGATGGGGCCGATGGTCAGTGCGTGAGGGTTTTCGCCAAGAAAAAGGGGAACCGGGCCGCATCCGCGCTGCCTCGATGCGCCGGCGGGCCCGTGTCCGCTTCCGCCTTGCGGGAGCCGGTGGCGGCGCTAGAATGCGGACGCACAGCAACGTGAGGCCCATGGCATGACCCACCCCGTCCCGGAGACGAAAACCGTCGACAAGAGAAAGATCGCCTGCGACGGCAATGACGCCGCCAGCGGACATCCCCGGGTCTGGCTGACGATCCCGCACGACACCGGCTGGGTCGAATGCCCCTATTGCGATACCCGCTACGTGCTGGCCAAGGCCGACGACGCGGCGGCATAGCCGGGCCCTCGGCGGGGCGCGCAACACGACGCGCCTAGCGCTCTTCTCCTCCGCATGGCACAACCGCCAGAGCAGCGGAAGGAGACGAGAATGACCAGCAGCTTCGGCAAGGGGTGCCACCTTCACCTGGTGGACGGCTCGGCTTTTATCTTCCGCGCCTACCACGCGCTGCCGCCGCTCACCCGCAAATCCGACGGGCTGCCGATCGGGGCGGTCGCGGGCTTTTGCAACATGCTGTTCAAGCAGGTCGAGGACAACAAGGGCGCCGATGCGCCAACCCATGTGGCGGTGATCTTCGACTATTCCGGCAAGTCCTTCCGCAACGAGATCTACCCCCTGTACAAGGCGAACCGCCCGCCCGCGCCCGAAGACCTGGTGCCGCAGTTTCCGCTCACCCGCGACGCCACCCGCGCTTTCAACATCGCCTGTATCGAAAAGGAAGGCTTCGAGGCCGACGACATCATCGCCACCTATGCCCGCCAGGCGCGTGAACTGGG
>JAGRMP010000337.1:9417-11326 GCA_020441225.1 Maritimibacter sp.
AACGTGCCGGGTGCGCCGGGGATCGGGATCAAGACCGCGGCGCTGCTCATCAACGAATACGGCGATCTCGACACGCTGCTCGCGCGGGCCGAAGAGATCAAGCAGCCCAAGCGGCGCGAGACGCTGATCGAGAAGGCCGAACAGATCCGCATGAGCCGCGTGCTGGTCACGCTCGACGAAAACGTGCCCGATCTCGAACCGCTCGACGCGCTGGAGCTGCGCGACCCCGATCCGGAGGCACTCCTGCCGTTCCTCGCGGCGATGGAATTCCGCTCGCTCACCAAGCGGATCGCCGATGTGCTGGGGGTCGAAAGCCCGGACATCCCAGAGCCTCAGAAGGCGGACACACCGGAGGCGGCGGCCGCCGCGGCGCCGGAGCTTCCCGCCATCGACCCGGAGAAATACGAGCGTGTCGATACCGCCGAGGCGCTCGATCGCTGGGTCGCGCTGATCCGTGAGCGCGGCTATGTCGCCGTCGATACGGAAACCACCTCGCTCGACGAGATGCAGGCCGAGCTCGTGGGCATCTCGCTCAGCGTTGTCCCGGGCGCGGCGTGCTACATTCCCGTGGGCCACAAGGCGGGCGACGGCGATCTGTTCGGCGCGGACGAACTCGCCGAGGGGCAGATGCCGCTCGACGCGGTGCTCGCGGCGCTGAAGCCGGTGCTCGAGGACGACAGCATCCTCAAGATCGGCCAGAACATGAAATACGACGCCAAGATCTTCGCCCGCCACGGTGTGCGCGTCGCGCCGATCGACGACACCATGCTGATGAGCTACGCGCTCTATTCCGGCCTGCACAACCACGGCATGGACGCGCTTTCCGAGCGCTACCTGAGCCACGAGCCGATCTCGATCAAATCGCTGCTGGGCACCGGCAAGGCGGCGATCACCTTCGACCGGGTGCCGGTGGACGAGGCGGTGAAATACGCCGCCGAAGACGCCGACATCACGCTCAGGCTCTGGCAGGCCTTCAAGCCGCGCCTGCACCGGGCCAAGGTCACGACCGTTTACGAAACCCTCGAACGCCCGCTGGTGCCGGTGCTGGCGGCGATGGAGATGAACGGCGTGCAGGTCGACCGCGACACGCTCAGCCGCATGTCCAACGCCTTCGCCCAGAAGATGGCGGGACTGGAAGCCGAGATCCACGAGCTTGCGGGCGAAAACTTCAATGTCGGCTCGCCCGCCCAGCTCGGCGAGATCCTGTTCGAGAAGATGGCGCTGCCGGGCGGCAAGAAGGGCAAGAACGGCAAGTATTCGACCCCGGCGGATGTGCTCGAAGACCTCGCGACCGAGCATGATCTGCCCGCCCGCGTGCTCGACTGGCGCCAGCTCTCCAAGCTCAAATCGACCTATACCGACGCGCTGCAGAACCACATCAACCCCGAAACCGGCCGTGTGCACACGAGCTATGTCCAGACCGGGGCCAACACCGGGCGCCTCGCCTCGACCGATCCCAACCTGCAGAACATCCCCGTGCGCACCGAAGAGGGGCGGCGGATCCGCGAGGCTTTCGTCGCGCCCCAGGGCAAGAAGCTGATCTCGCTCGACTACAGCCAGATCGAGCTGCGCATCCTTGCGCACACCGCGGGGATCGAGAGCATGCGTCAGGCGTTCAAGGACGGCGAGGACATCCACGCCGCGACCGCGAGCGAGATGTTCGACGTGCCGCTTGCCGAGATGACCTCGGAGGTGCGGCGGCGGGCCAAGGCGATCAACTTCGGCGTGATCTACGGGATTTCGGGCTTCGGGCTCGCGCGCAACCTGCGCATTCCGCGGGCCGAGGCGCAGGGGTTCATCGACCGCTATTTCGAGAAATATCCCGGCATCCGCGAATACATGGACGAGACCGTGGCGTTCGCCAAGGAGCACGGCTTCGTCCAAACCCTGTTCGGGCGCAAGATCCACA
>JAGRMP010000337.1:11377-13260 GCA_020441225.1 Maritimibacter sp.
GCCATCAACGCGCCGATCCAGGGCACGGCGGCGGACATCATCCGCCGAGCGATGATCCGGATGCCCGCAGCGATTGCCGGGCTGCCGGTCAAGATGCTCTTGCAGGTCCACGACGAATTGATCTTCGAGGTCGAGGAAGAGGCCGTGGACCGGGCCATAGAGGCGATTCGCGCGGTGATGGAGGGGGCGGCGGACCCGGCGGTGAAGCTCGCGGTGCCGCTGGTGGTCGATGCCGGCGTGGGCATGAACTGGGCGGAAGCGCACTGAGACTGTCTCGGGGAGACTATCTGGGGCGGCGGGGACGGACCGGCGCGCGCCGGGTCCACGCTTCGAAGTCAGATACCGGTACGCAGCCGGTCGAGCATCTTGCGATTGCGGCACAGGTGCGGCGCTTCTTCCGCGCCGCCGCGATGTTCGTCGAGCCAGATCTCGCAGCCGCCCGGGTCGGGGCACTGGCTGCAACGGGTAATCGCGGCCAGAAGCTCGGCGCGTGACAGCCGGGTGATGTCGATCTCCAAATCGAGATCCACCCCGAGCACGTCGGCCATCCGGCCGAGCAGGTATTCATGGTAGGCGCGATGCGCGTCGTCTTTCATGAGGCTCCCTCTTGCCCCTAGAACAGCAGGCTTGCCCCCGATTTCCTTGATCGAGATCAAATCTTGAACTTGCAATATGTTCCCCGTCGCCGGTTTCCGGCGGCCTGGCGGCGGCGTATGCTGGCTCCATGTTTACCATCGAGCACGAATTCGATTCGACCGTCGTCACCCTCGTCGACGAAGAAGGACCGCACTTGCGCGAAGACGTCATCGTCAACGCCTTCGAGGATTGTGTCACGCTGGAGCAGCACGAGCCGACCACCGACCGGCTGATGCGGGTGACCCTGTCGATGAGCCAGCTGCGCGACCTTGCGGCGGCGCTGGAACTGCCCGAGGGCGCCTACAAGCTCCTGCCGGACGACGATTGACGTACCGGGTGCGGGGCCTCGACTCTCGGGCGCGGAAATGAGAACATATAGCGAACATTTCCGTCGTCCTTTGTCCCCTGCCCCATGCCCCAGAAGCGCATCCTCTCCCTCTGGTTTCCGCGCCTCGCCGCCGAGCGGGTGGTGCGGCTTGAGCGTGGGCTGCCGGGCGGGCCGCTCGCGGTGGTGGGGGACCAGCGCGGCGCGCAGGTGCTGGTCTCGCTCAACGCCGAGGCGAGCCGGGCGGGGCTGACCCCGGGCCAGCCACTGCGCGATGCCCGGGCGATCTGTCCCGAGCTGGTGTCGCGGCCCGAGAGCCCGCTGGCGGAGGCGGCGTTTCTGACCCGGCTGAGGCGCTGGGCGGGGAAGTTTACCCCCTGGGTCGCAGAGGAGCCGCCGGGCGGGCTGGTGCTGGACATCACCGGCTGCGCGCATCTGTTCGGCGGCGAGGAGGGGCTGGTGGCCACGGTGGAGCGCGACCTGGCGGGGCTCGGGCTGACCGCGACGCTGGGGCTCGCCGATACCGTCGGCGCGGCCTGGGCGCTGGCGCGCTATGCAGGGCATGGGCCCGAGCGGGGACCGGGGGGCGATGCCATCGACCAGGAGGCCCGCGCCACAAGATCGCGGGCGGCGAAACGGCGGCACTGGACGCGGGGCGGGCAGCCGCCCCGGCCCGCCGTGGGGGGGACCCGGATGCCCGGTCGAATGCCAGTGCGGATCGCGCCGGTGGGGGGGGCGCGGGCGGCGCTGGCGGAGCTGCCGGTGGCGGCGCTCAGGATCGAGGCGGAGGTGGTCGAGGGGCTTTCGCGGCTGGGGCTGAGGCGGATCGGCGACATTCTCGGCACCCCGCGGGCCGGGCTTGCGCGGCGGTTCGGCACCCACCTGGTGCGCCGGCTGGACCAGGCGCTGGGGGTCGAGCCCG
>JAGRMP010000338.1 GCA_020441225.1 Maritimibacter sp.
ACCGCTCGGGCAGGTCGCGCCAGGGCGAGCCGGTCCTGGGCACCCAGAAGATGCCAGTGAGCACCCGCCGGTCATCCAGCCGCGCGACCCCGGGCGGCTTGTTGGGAAGAAGCGGCTGGATCAGCCCCCACTCGAAATCCGTCAGATCGAAACGTGCCATGAATGCCTCCTGCTTTGGAGACAGTGAATCACGTCAGGCCCTCAAACGGAATCCCATTTATGGGTACGCATCCTAGTCCCTGCCGGCGCCGCTTGCCACGGGGTCCCCGGGTCTTTGACTGGCGAAAGCCCGGCCATAGACCATTTCGTGCGGCACGAGGATCACCGTGCCGCCTTCGGTCGGCTGGCCCGATTTGTAGAGATCGAAGGCGGCCTCCATGATCCTCTGCGAATCCTGCCGCACACCGATGATGTTGAGATCCGTGAGCAGGCTGAGGTTCGGGGAGATGTCGAAAACCCCGTAGTGCAGGGTGCGGAAGGTCTCGGGGTCGTCCGGGAAGTAGCGGGTGATCCCTTCCATGGCGATGATCGAGTTGACGAACATGCCCGCGACGCCCGCGTTCGCGCGCAGGTAGTCCCGCACCGCCGCGTAGCATTTCTCCGGTTCGAAGGCGGACCAGATCACCTGGGTGTCGGCAAAGGGCAGTCCGGCCTCGTCCAGCGCCGCCCGGAAGCCTTTCAGGCGCAGCTGGGTCACCTGGTGGTCGGGCGTGCCGCCGAAGAACACCAGCGAGCCCTGGTGCCCCGCGCGCGCCATCGAGGCGATGATCGCCCGGGTGAGCTCGAACGCGGCGGCGTAATTGTCGGTGCTCACCGTCCTGAGCCCCTCGGCGGTCGCGTCGATGAAGATCTGCTGCGTGTCCCGCCCCTCGCAGAGTTCCGCGATCTTCTCGGGCGCCATCGGGTTGGCCACGACGATGCATTCGGCATTCTGCGAGAGGAAGAAGCGGATCGCATTGTCTTCTTCCGCGCGCTCGTAGCGGGTCACGTGGATCAGGGCGAGCTTGCCTTCCGCCCGGGCCAGCGCCTCGAAGGTCTCCGCAAGCTCACCGAAAAAGCGGTTGTGCAGCGTCGGAACCATCAGCCCGAGAATGTCGCTGCGACCGCTGCTGAGGTTGCGGGCATGGATGTTGGGCTGGTAGTTGAGCTCCCGCGCCTTGGCCAGGATCGCGTCCCGGGTCTCGTCGGAAATGTTGTAATCGCCCGCACGGCCGTTCAGCACCAGGCTCACCGTCGTCGAGGAGAACCCGGTCAACTTCGCGATCCCCCGGATCGATGCCGGCTTCGGGTTGGTGGATCTGGTCTTTTTCTTCACCATCGGAGCGTTCCTTGCCATGACCCGAAAAGCGGTCGCGCGACCTTACGCCCGGACCTGCCGGTCCTGCAAACACTACGCGGGGGAGGGGCGCAACCGCAGACGCCGGCCGCTCACGAGATTGGCGTAACTCCCTTTTTCAGAATGATATTGCCGTATTTGGCGGTCTCGCCGGTCTGCACCACCGCCCAGGCGACCCGGGCGCGGTCATAGAAGGCGAACCGGTCGATGAACTGGGTCTCGGGCGCGTCGGGCGCGTGGGTCTCGATTGCCGCGCGGTACCGCGCGAGCATCGCCCGGTCCAGCCTATCGCCTTCGACCGCCGCCATCATCACGATCGGATCGGGCGCGTAGGTGTCGAGCACGAAGAGTGGCAGGATCGCGTTCATGAGGTCCGCCACCGCGAGCCCGTCGGCGCGGATCACGCGGTCGTTGTTCGTGTCTGCCGGGAAATGCGCGTCGGCGAGCACGATCTCGTCGCCGTGCCCCATCCGGTAGAGCGCGCTCAGCAGATCGGGCGACAGAAGCGGGGATATGCCGCGGAGCATCGTCAGGGTCCTTTCCGGTCGGGGTCAGGCGTCGAGATAGACATCGATCACCTCCGAGATACGTGAAATCAACAGCGCTTCCGGCGCCGGCTCCAGATCGCCCGCGCGGACGGCCCGATACTGTGCCGGCAGATACTGGCTCAGGAGCGCCTCGGGGACAACCGGCGCCAGGTTCGCGAGCAAACGGTCGATCGCGGCTTTCACCTGTTGCTGTGGCAGGTAATAGCGCGCCCGATCCGAGTAGCTGTAGATCAGCTTGAAGTCGACCTCCGACGGGTCCCCGGAGTAATAGGGGGCCCAGTATTTCGGCATGTCCTTCATCACGCCGGTCAGCACCTCGCGGAACCGGGCGGGCCGGTCGGGCGCAAGCTCGCGCTCGATCAGCTCCAGCGCCATCAGCCCCTCGCGCAGGGCATAGGTCAGCCAGGGCCCGACCTTGAGGATGCAGAAATGGTCCGCCACCAGCCGGCTCAGGTTGGCCGGCGTCTGGTAATCGGTGGAATGCGCCTCGAAGACCATGCCGGGATAGTCGAGGATGGTCTTCGACAGCTCCGGCGCCCCGGCGTAATCCTCGACCCGTCCGTCGCCGAATTCGACCCCGGGCTGGACGACGAGCCCGGTGACCCGCTCCCAGGCGGCGTCGAGGCCGCGGGCGCGGAACGCCGCCTCGAAAGCCGCGAGCGTGCGCCGCACGTCCTCGGGCCGGGTGACATGCATCTCTTCCGCGTCGACGATGCCGCCGGGCGTGGGGACTTCGGTGCCGACGATGTAGACCGGCGGCGTGCCCTCCCAGCTCGCTTCGGCGACCTCGGCCATCTCGGCGGCGCGGGCCGCGACGATCTCGTCGGTGAGCGATGCCGGGTCGCCCGCGCAGACGAAGGAGGCGTCGAGGTGGATCTTGCGGTAGCCCGCCCTGACATAGGCTTCCACCAGGTCCCGGGTCTTGGCCATCGCCGCCCCGGGCCCTTCGGCGCGCCAGCTGTTCGGCCCGAGATGGTCGCCGCCGAGCAACAGGCGGTCGCGCGGAAAGCCCTCGGCATCGGCGAGCGCGTGGACCAGATCCACGAAATCCGCGGGCGTCATGCCGGTGTAGCCGCCGAACTGGTCGACCTGGTTCGAGGTGCTCTCCACCAGCGCGATCGTGTCGCGCTTGAGCGCCGAGCGGAACAGCGCCCGCAACACCAGAGGATGCGCCGAGCAGATCGATGCGACACCGCCGCCCCGGCGCTCACGATTGTGCCTGAGGATGTCGCGGTAGCTGTCGAGCGCTGTCATCTCGTCCCCGTTCCGGGCGCGCCTGCGCCCAATGTCGCGCGGGGGGGCAGGGGGTAAACCCGCCCCCCGCTTTTCCTCACGCCGCGCGGAAACTCTTCATGTAGATCTCGCGCATGTCCGCTTCCGTCGGCACCACCGGGTTGCCCTGGCTGTCGGGAAACTCCATCGCGTGCTTCAGGATCGGCGGAATGTCCTCTGGCGTGATCCCGAAATCTTCCATCCGGCGATAGAGGCCGATCACCTTGAGGAAAAGCTCGATCTCGCCTGCGAAAGCCTCCGCGGCGGCCTCGTCGGGCCGAGACTGAAGCTCCGGGTTGAACATCCGGGCCACGGTCGCGAATTTCGCCACCGCGCCGCGCCAGGTGAACTCGGCAAAGGCCGGGTAGATCACCGCAAGCGACTCGCCGTGGCTGACATGGTGGAAATGGCCGGAGATCGGCTGTCCCGCAGCATGCGGCAGGGTGGTGCCGACATTGGCGAGGCACTGGCCGGCGAGCGTGTCGGCCCAGGCCAGGTCTTCGCGGGCGGCGAGGTTCGACCCGTCGGCGACGGCAATCGGCAGCGAGCGGACGACCCGGTTGATCGCATCGAGCGCCAGCGTGTCGACGGCTTCGCTGGCGCCCCGGTTGATGTAGCTCTCGAAGGTATGGGTGAAGATGTCGAACCCGGTTGCCGCCGTCACCGAGGCGGGCAGGGTGAGCATCAGTTCGGGATCGATCACCGCCGCGCGGCAGAGCAGATTGTCGTTCCACATCGCCGACTTGCAGTTCTCGTCGGTGTTGGTGAAGACCGAGACCTTGGAGGTCTGGGTGCCGGTGCCCGATGTGGTCGGGATCGCCAGGATCGGCAGCGTCGCCGACGTGGGCGGCTCCTTGAAGTAGAGGTAATCCCAGGCGGTGCCGGGGTGGGTGGCGGCGACCGCGATCGCCTTGGCGGTGTCGATGGCGCTGCCGCCGCCCATGCCGATGACCGACGTGACGCCGGCCGCCCTGGCGACCTCCGCGCCGCGCTGGATCGCGTCGAGCGTCGGGTTCGGGATCACCTCCGTGAACAGGGTGACCTCCACGCCGGCCGCGGCGAGCGACCCGAGCACCTCGTCCACCTTGTCGCCCGCAGCCTTGCGAAGCGTGGCGCCGACGACGAACAGGGCGCTGTCGGCGATCTCGCGGGCCAGTGCCCCCACCTCGCTGCGGCGTCCGGCCCCGAAGACGAGCCGTGTCGGTTGGTAATAATTGAAGCCTTTCATCTGCGCTCCTCGCTCTTGGTCCGTGGATCGCCGGGACGACCTGGCCCTCTTTGTTTTCCGGCCCACGGTGTTCCGGCCCACGGTGTTCCGGTCCACGGCCCCACGGTGCGACGGCCATCGGCCTGAAATCGGTTCACGCCGACCGATCCTCCCGAGAGGGTTTCCAGCGGATATCCGCGCCGCCAAACCGGCAGGAAATGCGAAGGGACTCCCCCGCTTCTGTTGAGTCCTCACGTATCACAGCGGGTCGATTCCGGTCAAGCTAAAACGTGTTAGTAAAACGGATCACTAAAGCGTTTTAGCTTGACATCGGCGGCGCGCTGAGTCTTTGTGGGCACGGAAGGTCCGACAAGCCGGACCGGGGAGGAATCACGTGGCGCTTGGAGAGAATGCCCCCGCCGGGAAATCCCGCCTGCAGGTCTCCGCGGGTGCGATCCACAAGCTGTCGGCGCTGCTGACCCTGCTCATCCTGATCTTCATCTTTTCCTTCGGGAACGCCGCCTTCCTGTCGGTCAACAACGGCCTGACCGTGTTGTTGCAGACCTGTGTCATCGGCCTCACCGGCATCGGCGTGACCATGGTCATTATCACCGGCGGGATCGACCTCTCGATCGGCTCGGTGCTGGCCCTCTCCGGGACGGCAACGGGCATGCTGGTCAAGGCGGGCGTGCCGGTGATCCCGGCGATGCTCTTCGGCGTGCTGGTCGGCGCGGCCTGCGGGCTGTTCAACGGCTTCGTCATCACCAAGATGAAGATCACCCCCTTCGTCGCCACCCTCGGGATGATGCTGATTGCCCGCGGCACGGCGCTTCAGCTCACCGGCGCCGCCCCGATCTCGCGTCTCGGCGAGGCCTTCGGCGTGCTCGGCAACGGGTCGCTGTTCCGGGTGGTCGAGATGCGGGCGAACGGCTTTCCCAAGGTCGTCTTTCCCGGCATTCCCTATCCGGTGATCCTGCTCGCGGTCGTTGCCGTCCTCGCCGCCTACATCCTGCGACGCCGGTCCATCGGCCGGCACATCACCGCCACCGGCTCGAACGAAGAGGCGGCGCGGCTGTCGGGCGTCAATGTCGACCGGACCAAGATGCTCGCCTACACCATGTCCGGCGCGCTCGCGGGGCTCTCGGGCATCGTCCTGATGTCGCGCCTTGTGACCGCGCAGCCCAACGAAGGGGTGATGTACGAGCTCGACGCCATCGCGGCCTCGGTGATCGGCGGCGCCTCGTTGATGGGCGGCGTCGGCACGATCTCGGGCACCATGATCGGCGCCTTCATCATCGGCGTGCTGCGCAACGGGCTCAACATGGCCGGTGTCTCGGCCTTCATCCAGCAAATCGTGATCGGCTTCGTCGTCATCCTGGCGGTCTATGTCGATCAGATCCGGAACCGGCGGTGACAGCCGGAGACAAGAAACGACAAACCGACGTCATGACTACATAGGAGGAAACATCATGACCAAATTGCTGACCACTGCCCTGACCGCCGGCGTCCTCGCGCTGATGCCGCTCACGGCTTCCGCCGGCGAAATCGCCGTGATCGTCAAGACGACCAACTCGAACTTTTGGCAGAACGTCAACAAGGGCGCTGCGGCCGCGCTGGACGGCGTCGAGGGTCATACCATGACCTTCACCGGTCCCGCCGCCGAAACCGACATCGCCGACGAGGTCAACATGGTCGACAACGCGGTCAACCGCGGCGTCGAAGGCATCGTCCTTGCCCCGTCCGACCCCGAAGCCCTGATCCCGGCGGTGAAGCGCGCCTATGAGGCCGGTGTCCCGGTGGTGATCATCGACTCGATGCTGGCGGAAGGCGGCGAGGGCACCTACCAGGCGTTCCTGTCGACCGACAACTGCGCCGCGGGCGAGCTGGTGGCCAAGAAGATGATCGAAGAGGCCGGTACCGAAGGCAAGGTCGCGATCATGTCCTACATCGCCGGCGTCGGCTCCGAGATCGGCCGCGTGGGCTGCTTCCAAAGCTACCTCGCCGAAAACTCCAACCTCGAGATCGTCGGCCCCTACTACAGCCAGGCCCAGATGGGCACCGCGCTCAACCAGACCACCGACGTTCTGACCGCCAACCCCGATCTCGTGGGGATCTACGGCGCCAACGAACCGACCGCGGTCGGCATGGGGCGCGCCATCGTGCAGGCGGGCAAGGCCGGGCAACTCGTCGCCATCGGCTTCGACGGCAACCAGGACCTGCAGGACTTCGTGCGTGACGGCACGCTGACCGCGACCGCCGTGCAGGGCTCGTTCCAGATGGGCGAACTGGGCGTGAAAGCGATCCTCGACATCCTCGACGGCAAAGAGGTCGAACCGCATATCGACACCGGCGTGGTCCTCGCGACGCAGGAAAATCTCGACTCCGACGAAGTGAAGAACGTGCTCTACTGAGCCGGACCCCCGGAGGCGGCGGCTCCGCCGCCTCCACCTGACCGACCCGGGGACGGCGGCCACCGCCGCCTTCGCTCGACCGACCTGCAGGAGCCTTGCGATGCTCGACCGGACCAGTAAAACAACCCCGCTCGTCGAGATGATCGATATCGAGAAGCACTTCGGCGGCGTGCGCGCCGTCAAGCATGTGTCGGTCGACTTGTACCCCGGTGAAGTCGTCGGCATCCTCGGCCACAACGGCGCCGGCAAGTCCTGCCTGATGCAGATCCTCTCCGGCGCGATGCAGCCCAACGGCGGCACCATCCGGGTGGGCGGCGAAGAGGCCCATATCCGTGTGCCGAGCGACGCCCGCCGCTACGGTATCGAGACGATCTACCAGACGCTCGCACTCGCCAACCACCTCGACGCGCCCGCCAACCTGTTTCTCGGGCGTGAGCTCAAGACCCGCTTCGGCAATCTCGACGACAAGCGGATGATGGCGGAGGCGACCGAAGTGCTCGCCCGTCTCAATCCCAATTTCAAGAACCTGTCCGACCCGGTCTCCAAGCTGTCGGGCGGGCAGCGGCAAGCCATCGCCATCGCGCGTGCGCTCTATTTCAACGCCAAGATCCTGATCATGGACGAACCGACGGCCGCCCTTGGCCCGTCCGAGACGGCGATGGTTGCCGACCTCACGCTGAAACTGCGCGACGCGGGGCTCGGGATCTTCCTCATCAGCCACGACATGAACGACGTCTTCGATCTGTGCGACCGGGTGATGGTGATGGCGCGGGGGGAAAAGGTCGGAATGCACCCGATTGCGGAGGTCACCAAGGACGACGTGCTGAGCCTCATCATCAAGGGGGCTCTGCCCGACGACTGGCAGCCGCGCAACCTGGCGCCGGCCTGACCCCGGTGCGCTGCGAGCCAGTGCCCTGCGAGATCGGCAAATGTGTGGACCAAGGACATGAAGAAAATCGTCACAATCGGTGAAATCGTGGTCGAGATCATGGCGACGGAGCCCGGGCTCGGCTTTCTCGAACCGCTCACCCTCAAGGGCCCCTATCCCTCCGGCGCGCCCGCGATCTTCATCGACCAGGTCGGCAAGCTGGGGCAGCCCTGCGGCATGATCAGCTGTGTCGGCAACGACGATTTCGGCAGGCTCAACCTCGACCGGCTCGCCGCCGACGGGGTCGACGTCTCGGCCATCGCGATCGACCCGGAAGCGGCCACCGGCAGCGCCTTCGTTCGCTACCGTACGGATGGAAACCGCGATTTCGTCTTCAATATCAAGCATTCGGCGAACGGTCGGATCGGACCGAGCGCGGCGGCCGACAAGCTCCTCGCGGGCACCGACTGCCTCCACGTGATGGGCTCGTCGCTGTTTTCCGCGGCCACCGTGGCGCTCACGCTCGATGCGGTCGAGAAGGTGAAGGCGCGCGGCGGCGTGGTGAGCTTCGATCCGAACCTGCGCAAGGAGATGCTCGATCTGCCCGGCATGCGCGAGGCGATGCAGGCGATCCTCGACCGGACGGATCTGTTCCTGCCGAGCGGACCCGAAGTCACCCTTCTGACCCGGGCCGAGGACGAGGCGGGGGCCATCGCCGAGGTAATGGCGCGGGGAGTGACCGCCGTCGTCGTCAAACGCGGCGCCGCGGGGGCGAGCTATTTCGATGCCGCAACCCGCCTCGACCAGCCGGCCTTCGCCGTCGAAGAGATCGACCCGACCGGGGCCGGAGACAGCTTCGGCGGTGCCTTTGTCACCGCCTGGCTGGGTGGAGAGGCCCCCGCCGATGCCCTGCGCCTGGCCGCCGCCGCCGGCGCGCGCGCGGTGACCCGCCGCGGCCCGATGGAGGGGACCTCGACCCGCGCCGAACTGGACCACTTCCTGGATCGCCATCCCGCGCCGCAGCTCGAACCGTGATCGATCCATTCCTCCCCGGGGGCCGGCCTCGGCCGACCCTCCCACACTGATCGAAGAGGCGAACCATGCCGAGCGAAAGAGTAAAGGGCGCGTCCATCCGGACCCATGATCTGGGTGGCATGGCGGTCCGGGAAGTCCTTCTGACCAACGCCGCCGGGGCGCGGGCCTCGATCCTCACCTGGGGCGCCGTGCTCAGCGATCTGCAGGTGCCACTCGGCGACGGCAGCCTGCGCCGGGTCGTGCTCGGCTATGCCGATCCGCGCGACTACATCGACAACCCGCCCTACCTCGGCACCATGGTCGGCCGGGTCTGCAACCGGATTGCGGGGGGGCGGTTCAGCCTCGACGGACGCGCCTATGAGCTGCCGGTGAACGGCGACGGGGACGTGCATCTCCACGGCGGGGTCAAGGGCTTCACCCGCCGCAACTGGGAGCTGGTCGAGGCGGGACCGGATTTCGCCCTGCTCAGGATCGTCTCGCGGGACGGCGACGAGGGCTATCCCGGGCAGCTCACGGTCACCTGCCGCTACACCCTCACTGACGACACCGCGCTGAGGATCGACGTCGAGGGAAAGACCGATGCGCCCACGCTTCTCAACATGACCAACCACAGCTATTTCACCCTGGCGGAAGGCAGCGTCGCCGCCGATCACTGGCTGGAGGTGGCGGCCGATCTCTACACCCCGGCGCATCCCAACCAGATCCCGACCGGCGAGGTGCTGCGGGTCGATGACACGCGGTTCGATTTCCGCGCGCTGAGGCAGATCGGCGCGGATTACGAGGTGAATTTCGCGGTTCATGGCCCGCGCGGCGCGGTCCAGCCCGTCGCCCGGCTTGTCGCCCCCGACCGGGATCTCGAAATGGTCGTCGCGAGCGACCAGCCGGGCCTTCTGTTCTATACCGGCGCCGGGCTGCCGCCCGCCGACGGTCCGGGCGGCCAGAAACACGGTCCGTCAAAAGGCCTCTGCCTCGAAGCGGCCGGCTTCTGCAACGCGATCAACACCCGCCATTTCCCCTCACCGGTGCTCCGGCCCGGCGAAACCTACCGAAACACCTGCGAATACCGGTTCCGCGCGCTCTGAGCGCGTGCCGATCGTCATCCACGGCCCGACGGGCCAACCAGGAGAGACCAGATGAAAAGACTTGAAGGAAAAACCG
>JAGRMP010000339.1 GCA_020441225.1 Maritimibacter sp.
GAGCTGACCCTGATCCGCAAGGACATGGACCGGCTCCAGCGCACCAGCCTCGACAAGGACGAAGCCGAGGCCCTGCACCAGATCGTGGCCGAAGCGGTCGCGGACATGCGGAAGGCCACCAGAGAGGCACCACAGGCCCTCCAGAGTGCCCTGAAGGCCGACAGGGGGCAGATGGCGCAAAAGGCCACGGAAAGCGCCACAGAGGCCGCTGAGCGCGTTCTGGGGGATATTCGGGCCCAACTGTCCCAAGAGCGCCAGAAACTCACGCAGGCTGCCGGAGAGGCTCGCAGGCAGGCATGGCGCTATTTCGGCGGGTTCTGGGTCTGGCTGGCCGCCATGCTCGCCACAGGCGTCGTTCTGGGGCTTGTAATCGCCTATGGGATGGAAACGGCCAGGTCGGCGTTCTCGGTCGATGATCTGGTGCGCTACAACTGCGGCCGATCCTGGTTCGGCGGGCAGGTGGTCGAGCAGGAGAACGGATCGAGCTTCTGCGCCTTTTGGATTACACGGCCGGATCAGTGACTGGGATCACTCCGGCCATTCCTCGTCAGGCCAGTCGCGCGACGTGTGGATCACCCGGACAATCGCCACGGCTTCTTCACCACTCGCCTGGGTGATCGCATAGGCGAGGATGTAGGGCAGGCGCGTCACGGATTTTTCGTAGGTGCCTGTCACCCGGCCCGGACGCCCGGTCGGCATCTCACCCAGGGCGAAGGCCGTTCTGTCGATGGCATCGGCTACGCGCCGGGCTGCTGATGGGTTGTCGCGGGCGATGTAGGAAACCTGGTCTGCAAGATCGTCCAGCGCCTCGATGGACCAGCGAACCGGTCGGCTCATGCGGTGCCGCCTGCCGCATCCTCAATCGCCTGCCGCACGGATGCCATGGCATCTTCGTGGCTGACTGTCCGACCGGCTTCCACATCCGCAAGCCCGCGCTCGATGCCTTCGATGATTGCCAGTTCGCGATCCACGTAGGCTTCCACCGCCTCGGCCGCGAGGAAGGATCGGCTGCGGCGTGTTCCATCCGCCAATCTCCCCAGCTTTGCCTTCAACTGCGGATCGAGCCGGATCGTCATGGTGGTGCTGGTGGTCATAGGCCGTTCTTTCTCAGCATGTGTACATTCGAACACATAGACCATTCCGAAATTTTTGCAAAGAGCCAGATCGGCCAAACCCCTAGTGTTAATAGTGTTACCTACGGAGTATGTTACGGAGCCGAAAATCGCCCTTAACTCACTGGTCAAGAAACAGGAAATTATCCACAGGGTTCCGAAACTAACGAATCTGGGTTCCGAAACTAACGAATCTGGGTTCCGAAACTAACGAACGGATTTAGCTCCAAGGCGGGGTCCTGATATAACGAACTTGACGAGCCTGTCGGCCTGGCCGATGGTGGGTTCCTGATGTAACGAACTTTGCTAGGCCGAACGGATGCCCCTACTCCCCGACAGACACCCCCAGAAGGACTTCTTCATCCTCGACATCTCCGATGTGGTGCCGAAGGACGATATGGCCTCGATGGAGCATCCCCTGTTCTCGCTTGCCACCAAGCCCGACATGCGCCACCTCGAATATCGCGGTGGCGACAACCGGCTGAAAATCGTGCCGTCTGGGGCCGGGCTGCCTACGATCTTCGACAAGGACATTCTGATCTTCTGCGTGAGCCAACTCATGCATCGCAAGAACCGGGGCGAGAAGATCGGCAAACGGGTGCGTTTCAGCGCCCGCGAGCTGATGATTACCACCAACCGCAAGACGGGCGGGGTTGAGTATCAGCGCCTGGAACAAGCCTTTCAGAGGCTCATGGGCACAACCTTCCAGACCGATATTCAGACAGGCAACAAGCGCGAGACGCGCTTTTTCAGCCTGCTGGAATCGGGCAGCGGGTTCGTCATGAAAGAGGAAGGCAAGTGGCGGCTCGACTACTGCGAGGTGATCCTATCCGACTGGGTGATGCGCGCGATCGAGGGCGACGAGGTCGTGACGATCTCGAACGACTATTTCCGCCTGCGCCGCCCGCTGGAACGCCGCCTGTATGAGATCGGCCGCAAGCATTGTGGGGGCCAGCCGAAATGGCAGATCGGTCTCGCCAAGCTTCAGGAAAAGACCGGCAGCAACGCCCCCCTGAAGAAGTTCCGGCTGAACATCCGTCAGATCATCGAGGACAATCACACGCCGTTCTATCGCATGGAGCTGACCACAGACGACCTGGTGATCTTCCGCCCGCGTTCTCCCAAGAGCGAACTCCTGCCCGAAATCACACTTCCGGAGTGGGCCGAGGACAAGGCAAGGAACATCGCCGGGGAGAAGGGCCGGGATTACTACGCCCTGCGCTCTGACTGGCTGGCATTCGCGCAGGCGGAAACGGCCAAGGGCAATCCGCCTAAAAAGGCTGCTGCTGCGTTTTTGGCCTACTGCAAGAAACAAAAATCTCTTAGGTGAAAAGAGATAGCGTAAAACAATGCGTCATGAAGCGATCTATTTCTACACCAGAATTTACACCCAAGTTGGCCAGATAGCAGCGCTAGCTCTGTCGAGAATCGCGCCAGTATTCCTCGGATTCCACCAGATCCCCATTTTCCGTAGTGACGTATAGAAAGCCGTCTCGAACCTCACCGAGTTTGCCGTATTTTGAACTGGTGATCTCAAAATCGTTCAAGGTCACGCGGCCATCGCTATCACGACTTGACGACACATTGACGTTGACACCGAAGTCACGGGCAAGCTCAGCTGCGGCTATGTCGAATTTCATGCCCCACACTTTCCGATCATGCGCCTGTTTGTCAGTCGCCATTCGTTGTTCTTCGGAGCTAAGTTTCGCTAATGCAGCCTGGGCTTCACTAGGCTCATAATTGTTCCAGCTATAGCGAGAGCCATGGCCATCCTCGTTCGCTCTTGGAACCGTAACAAAATCAATTGCGCGGTTCGCCAATTTTGCACGGCCCGCAAAGTCGCTAATGAGACCGCCCAACTCACCAAGTGCGTCTTCGCGGGTCTTGTATCCTGCTTCACCCGGTTGTTGGCGACTTGCCATTCCATGCGCAATCGAGAGGCCCGTCGTCATGCAGTTGCGATAGCCGAACTCGGCTTGGAACTTGTTGCTCGCAGCCTGGCGTGCCTGGGACGCCTCTCGGAGCTTGGCCCTTTGGGCTGCATCCGTGTACTTCCTGACCTGCTCTGCAATGGCGCGGTCCTCTGCGGTTTGCGGGTTTCGAAGTCGTTCCTCCGAGACCAGAAAACGAGATGTGGTTGCTGGCTCAGAAGGCGGCGCGGCGCGCGGCGAATCGCCCGTCGCGGCTTTTGACGCGCCATCAAAGATCTTTGGTTTGGGGAATGTACCTGCATTCCCCTGCGTAAAAAGGGTCAATGTGTGCTGACCGATTGATTGATTGACAAGCATGGCCTACGCGACCTCCAAATATCTTTAGAGCCTCACGAGCCTCCCCCCCGAGAGGTTAAGATACCGTAATATTCAGCAGGCCATATAGAACGTATTTTCTTCAGTTGGATCCGTCTGAATGGGTGCCGTCACCTCAAAGGGCATACATATTTTTATATGAAATCGAAATCCGCGTTTGTAAGGTTGACGATATCGAAGCTCTCAAGAATGATCGTCGTGCTGTCGATCTCGATCTTGGCGTCTCCTGCGACGTTAGTGATTGTCAGGTCGGAAATATCCGTGGCCGATGTATTCTCTAGGCGGATCAAATCGGTGCCATCGACAAAATCTAGAACAGTATCTTCGCCGTCATTATCTCGAAAAACGAAAGTATCTGCACCAGTACCGCCTTCAAGCGTATCGTCGCCACCCTCGCCCTCTAAGACATCATCACCGCCGCGACCGTTTATGTAGTCATTGCCCTGGCTGCCCCAAATCGTGTCATCACCTGTTTTGCTCCCACGAATCTCATCGATATCGACCAACGTAGTCGAACTGAAATCCATGCTCCCATTTATTTCGATCACCGCGTCTTTGATGTCGTTGTTCTCGATACGTTCGATGCTCGACATGCTGTCGATTTTCAGGAGGCTGTAGTAGGCATAAGAGCTAACATTTTCGATCGAGATCGTATCAGTGCCGGAACCGCCGCTGAACGTATCCCAGCCATCGACACCGTGAATGATGAATGTGTCATCTCCGTCGCCTCCGGACAGATAGTCATCTTCAAGTCCGCCATAAATGGTGTCGTTGCCACCACCTCCCATCAAAAAGTCTTCCCCAAGCCCACTGTTGGGGCCTCCGCTGATATAGTCGGCGGAGCCTGATCCAACGATAAAATCGTCACCGGTAGTCCCTATGTAAGTTCCCATCGAGCTTCTCCCTTGGGCTATGAGAACCGAAGAGTTCACACGCGAAAGTTAATGGATCGTTAAATTATATGGAGGTTTGGGATTACGGCGGATTCTGGCACAGCACCGGAAACGAACGTGTCGAACTAACCCACCAAACGCGACCAGAAGCTGCGCTTTACAGGAACCTCGACTTTTTCGCGCTGATCGGTCAGCAGCGCGTTCAGACGCACCCGTTCGGTCTCAGCTCCATCCAGGCGGACGCGCAAATCCTCGATCTGATCGACGAGCTGGCCGCGCTCCCGATCACGCTCGGCAGTCATGGCGTCAATCCGCTCCCGTAGCATCTTAACTTCGACGTTCAAGGCACTGTTTTCCTGCGTTTCCAGTGGGGTTTTATCTTGGCTTTCTGATCCGTTCGAAAACGGGTTCGCCGACATCCACCTGGAAAGCTCTGACGGATCAATTTGCCAGCGTCCCTTGTCGTCTTTCTCCGCAGAAATACCCCCAGAATTAAGGGCTTTCGATAGAGTTCCCTTCGACCGCTTCGCGGTCTTCGCCGCCTGTCCAAGTGTCAGTTTCATAGTGTTTCCGCCTGTATTCTACGGGGTTTCCCTTTGGTTTTATTACTGTTCACAATACACACATTGGAAACACTCACCAAGTCGCCTGAGACGCCGAACCGTGAGAAAGGCCCAAGCCATGGGCCTTTCTATAGCCCATGGCTTGGGCCTCGGTCGCGCTCGGCGATGCTGTCCACCTCACGCTCGATCTCCTTCTGACGTTCCAGC
Organism: Maritimibacter sp.; assembly: GCA_020441225.1. The sequence continues at coordinate 5,082 of JAGRMP010000339.1, forward strand.
TCCCGTTCCCGCGCCGCGTCCTCTGCAACCTGCCGTTCCTCGGCCTCGCGCCCTTCGCGCAGTGCTGCCGCACGGTCTGCCAGTTCCTCCCGGTCGATCCCCGTTGCCGCCTCGCGCAGCCGCGCCGCGAACGCCTGCGGCGTCTCCCGCTCCGGTTCCCGCGCGGCGGTCTCCTGCCCCGCCTCTCGGCCCTGATGGGCGTCCCACGCCTCCCGCATCCGCGCGGCAAGCTCGCGTCGGTCGGGGTCCTGGTCTCGGCCATCACGGCCCCCGGCAAGCGCCAGCTCGGATTGCCCCGGCCCCAACACCCGCTCCGCCGCCCGGTCCAGCCAGTCGCGGACGTGGACCGCCAGCTCGCGGGCAACCTCCATGACCTCGGCGGCACGGGCCTTGGCCTCGTGCCAGAAGGCCAGCGAAACCCGCCGCAAGATCATCGTCGGATCGGTGGTGATCTCCAACGCCCTCAAGGAGCCGGAAAAGGCCCGCGCCCTCGCCGCCCTTCTGCGCCGGGCCGTCACGCGGGAAGTGGACCGGAAGGAACTGGCCGGGTTGATCGAGGAACTGGACCAGGCGGCGACGAAGGCCACACCCAGAGAGGACCGGTCGTGAGCGCGAAGCCGACGAGCTGACCCTGATCCGCA
>JAGRMP010000340.1 GCA_020441225.1 Maritimibacter sp.
TCGCGCTCGACCGCTTCGCGGTAGCTCAGACGCTGGGCGTCATCCTGGAACGGCGAATGCAGATTGCCGGCCCGTTCATGGTCGACGACCCGCCGGATGTCCGGATCTGCAATCGGCGCGCCCTCGACAGCGTCCCCCTCGCGCGCGTCCGAAAGCCGCCCGTCGCGCAGGTCGAGCGCCACCTCCCGGAGCTCGTTTTCGCGGCGGACCTGGTCGATGGCCTCGGTGTCGCGCGCCTCGGCGACGGCCGCATAGGTCGCGCCAAGTCCACGGGCGAGATGCGACGGCATATCAGGATAGCGCGCGCGGAACTCGTCCGTGACGGCATCCGCAACGGGGGTCCGCGCGTCGCGCCCCTCCATGATCAGGTCAACCTCGCGCGTGATCTCGCGGGCCCGGGCCTCGTCGGTAATGCGCTCCCTGTAGGGCTCGGACCGGTCGATCACGTCGCCCGGTCGCGCGAGCAGTTCCGGATGCGCCTGCAGGTAGCCGCGTTGCTCCTCCTCGATACGCCGCTCCGCCCGGGAGGCGATCTCCCACTCCCGCGCCTCGATCTGGTCCTCGGTCAGACCTTCCACGCGCATGTCCTGACGGATCGCGCGTTCCATGTCCTCAGTGGCGTCCCGATGAAAATGGACTCTCTCCATGACGGTGCGATCTTCCACGACACCGTCTTCGCGCAGGATCCCTGCCCGCTCCAGCGCGACGCCGAGCTGGACATGGGCCCGGTTGAGGGTCTCGCGCGCCGTCTCCAGATCCGCGCGGCGCTCGAGATTGAGACCGTCCCGCTCGGCCACCCGCGCCAGATCGTCGGCGATCCATTGGCGCTCGAGCGCGGCGTTCTGTGCGCCCGTCTCCATCCGCGCGACGACGACGGACGAACTGATCCCGGTCCCGCGCAGCGCGGTGTCGACCTGCGCCTGCACCTCGGGGTCACGCAACCGGTCGAGCCGGGCCGCATCGATATTGGTCTCGGAATAGACCCCGCCCTCCGAGGGCTTCTCGGTGAGCGTCACGGAGCGGAGCCCCAAGGGCTGCATATGCGCGAGCCGCGACTGGATCTCGTTGAGGCTGCGCTCGAGCCGCGGCCGTTCGGCCTCCGGCTTCGCATCAATCATGCCCTGGACGCGCGCGACCTGATCGGCATAGCGGGTTCGCAGGTCTTCGAATGAGTGTTCCTCGGCCATGTAGACCCCTCCTTCCAAATTCAGCTTGCCGCCCTTGGCCAGAAGCTCTCCCGAGCGGAACAGGGCATTCGCGATGTCCTCGCGATTGTCCGCGGAAGCCTCGGCGGCGAGCGAGTGATAGATGACCCGGGTGTTGGCGATCTCATCGAGGGCGCGATCCAAGTCTGCTCCGACCCGAGGGCGCGGCTCAGCGGCCCGCCCCTCAACCTTGGCCGCATAGACCTCGCGGGTGCGCGGCGGGTAGTGCACGACACCGCGGTCGAGCCGCCGCGTGGCCTCCAGACGCACGCCGAATTTCTCGGCTTCCTCGACCATGGCGAGGCGGAAATCGTC
>JAGRMP010000029.1 GCA_020441225.1 Maritimibacter sp.
TACGATCTCGTTGATCCCGAGGATCGGCTGACCGACGACGTATTTCATTATGAAGGATACGGCGACCAGCGAGATCAACACCCGCACGCTCCCCGACGCTCGCCCCGTCTGCTAGGCCCGGGCCCGGCCGAACCGGGCCGACCAGGCTTCGACCGAAAACGCGCGCATCCGGTCTTACTCGGCCCGCAGCGCTTCCACGAAGGCGCGCGCTTCGATCCCTTCGGCCTCGGTGTCGGTCAGGATCTGTTCGACCGCCGCGGCGGAGGCTTCGTTGAATTTCGCGGCCTCTTCGTCGGAGAGCGTGATGATCTCCTTGCCCTCGGTTGCGGCGAAGCTCTCGAGCGCGCCGGTGGCCACGCCTTCCCAGGCGTCATGGCCGTTGACCGAGGCGGTCTTGCCCGCTTCCAGGATCGCCGCCTGGGCGGTGTCGTCGAGGTCGCGGAAGACGTCGCGGTTCATCACGATGAAGAAGTCCGAGATCGTCGTGTCCATGCCCATGGTGACCGAGCCGGTCACCTCGGCGAGCTTGAAGGCGCCGAGCGCGGTGGCGTCGATCATCGCCCCGTCGAGCACGCCGGTCTGCATCGCGTTGTAGATCTCGGGCGCGGGCATCGACACCGGGTTGGCGCCCCAGGCCTGGACCACGATCCCGGCGTTGCGCGAGGGCACGCGGATGTTGAGCCCGGCCAGGTCTTCGAGCGTGTTGACAGGCTTTTCCGCCATCAGCAGCAGGTTCGGCGCGTTGTTCCACAAGGCCACCAGCACCACGCGGCGGTATTCGTCCGACAGCATGTCGATATTGGCCAGGATCCGGTCGGTGCCGGTCTCGGCGTCGATCGCGCCGGGCAGCTCGGTGAGCAGCGTCTTGGGGAAGGTCGACGCGGTATAGCCCGGCAGGCTGAAGGCGAGGTCGGCCACGCCGTCGACGACACGGTTGTACTGTTCCGCCGGGCCCGGCCCGAGCTCTCCGCCCATGAAGATCTCGACCGTCACCTCGCCGCCGGTCGCGTCCGAGACCGCCGCTGCGAAGGGAGCATAGACCTTGTCGACCACGAAATGGGTGGGCGGCTGGAAATCGGCCAGTTTCAGCTCGGTCGCGCCCGCGGCCGCGGTGGCAATCCCGAGGGCCAGCGCTGCGCCAGCGATGTTCGCGAAAATACCCATGTCTCCAGTCCTCCCGAGAGATCTACGTGAACGGTTCGGCACCGTTCATCTTCCGATTCTATCTCCTTGTCACGCTCAAGGGTCGGTTTTTGAATGTGTAATAGCCGTTTTGAATATGTCCGGCCGGGGCCATGCGCGGTGGTCCGTGGGTGGAGTTCGGGGGCGCGACGTTCAGAGGCGCGACAGGGTCCGCGCTTCGGAGATACCCCGCCCGGCCCGGTCGGGGCGGTCGGGCGCTCGGTCGGCCCGGTCGCCTCCCGCGACGGTCCAGTGCCTCGTGCCCCTTCCCCACGCCCGTACCCGGCACCTTTGCCCACCCGCGCGTGGCTTCACTTTGGCGTGAGACCCGCGCGCCGGTCCCGTCGCACCCCGGCCCGGACCCCGCCGCGGTGCCGCGGCATTTGACAAGTGGGGCGTAACCCGCGCAAATATCACGGCAAAACCGGAGGTCTCCACGTGCGCCCGTTTCCCATCGCTCTCGTCCCGGCCCTGGTGCTCGGCACGCTCCTGCCGGCCGCCGCCCTGGCCCAGACGCAGACCCAGTCCCAGGCTGAATGCGAATACCGCAATCCGGACAATCCGAACTGGAACTACCGGCGCGCCTGCACGGTCCGGGCGGTCGAAAGCGGCGACCGGGTGACCACCACCGCCGATGTCGCCAACGGCTCCACCCTCACCATCGTCGAGGAGACGACCGGCGGTGCGGTCCGCTTCGCGATCAACGGCTACGCGGCCACGCGGCTCGAAGGGGGCGCCTCGCGCTGCTACCTCACCATCGACGACGAAGAGACGATCTGCATCCACGGGCTTGGCACCGGTACGGCGGAGGCGGGTGCCGACGCCGCGCAGGGGACGCCCGAGACCGATGTCCCGGCGCCCGATACGCCGGTGGATACGGCAGCGTCCGGCGTGCCGTTGGGCGGCGGCGAGGCCGGGCATTGTCTGTCCTGGGTGGCCGATGGCGACCGGGAAGGGCTGATCGAACAGGGCGCCTGCACCCGCCGCACCGATTGCACCGAGGTCGAGGGTGAGGGCGGGATGAGCTGCCTGATCGACCTGGTCTGGGCGAGCGGCAGGGAAACCGTCATCACCCGCAAGGGCGGGGTCTATACGCTCGACGGGGCCGTGGCCGAGCCCGACGCGACGGGCTGCCTGACCGATACCGGCGGCGGGCTCCATTTCTGTTTCTCGCAAGCCGAGATGACCGCCGCCACCTATCCGGCGCTCGCGCTCCCGCCCGCGCCGGAGCCCGCTCCCCTGGTCGCGGCGGCAGCCCCCGCAGAGACCGCACCGGAGGCAGAGACCGCAAGCGGCTCGACCGGTAACCGCTGCAGCTTCCTGCGCGACGATACCGAAGTGTCGAGCTGGTCCTGCACCGAGACCGTCACCTGCGACGATCCGATCTGCACCGTCAGCTATGTCTTCGAGAACGGCACCAACGTGACCCTCGATACCGCCGATGGCATGGTCATGCTGATGAACGGCGCCAAGGCGGATCCGGCGGCATGGGCAGAAGGGGCCGTGGTCGATGTCACCCGGCCCGGCGCGCCCTATACCTTCCGCTTCACCCCCGCGACCGCCGCCTCTGCGGCGCAGTGACGGGTACGCTCTGACCGTCGCGGCCCGCGGGGGCCGCGGTGACGGTCTGTGACATCCTGTGACACAAATCGCACTGCACGCCGTGCGCAATCTTCCGGTGCGCCTCCTGCTGCCCAAGGTCCCCGCAGGGCCCCGGCGTCAGCCGCCGAACCCTTCGAGCGCGGCGAAGTCGATCTTTTCCAGCACCCCGATCATCACGTCGGCGGGCGCGCCCTCGGCCTGGACCAGGATCCGGTTGTCGACCAGCGCGAGCAGCTGGTCGTCGTTTTCGTAGAATTTCTCCGCCCCGACCCGGTGCATCTTCAGCCCCAGCATCCCGGCGCTGGCGATCATCGGGGCAAAGCCCGCGACCATCGGGTTGTCGGCCATGAGCGAGAGGGTGAAGCGCGTGCTGCCATCGCTATAGACCGCTTCGGCCGCGACCCCGCCGCCGAGCATCGCCAGCCCGGCATTCATCCCTTCTTCGGAGATTTCGCGGCTCCAACCGGCAGGCGGCTCGGGCAGGTAGGCGGTCAGCGCCTGTGCCGACAACGCCTGCAACAGGTGCTTCGCATAGTCGAGCTCCTCGATCGCATCGTCGATATCGCCGTCCTCGTAGGCCTGGAGCGCCGCCGAGAGCGTGTCGGTCACCTCGTCGGCCAGGCCCGGATTGGCCGCCGCGATCAGGGTCAGTGTAAACATCGTCGCACGAAACATGGGCCTGCTCCCGTAAACCTCGTCGTCCCCTTATCCGCACAGATTAAGGGCGGCGATATGGCAGAACCTTGATCGGCATCAAGAATTGCCGAAACGCTCCGCCCATGTGGGAAACGGGTCGCCCGGTGCGGGGGTCGCCGCGTAGACCCCGCGCGCGATGGCGCGGGCCAGGCAGGTGGCGGCGGCATGGCCGAGCCGCAACAGATCGTGGTCGCCGCCCGCGAGCGGCACCGCCCCGGTGGCGGCGCTGAAGATCAGATCGCCGTCGAACGGCGTGTGGCTCGGCACCAGCGCCCGCGCCATGCCGTCATGGGCGGCGGTCGCGAGCCGCGTCGCCTGGGCCTGGGTGAGCGCCGCGTCGGTCGCGACGATGGCAATCGTGGTCGCCTCGCGCACCGCGCCCTTGGTGCGCACCGGCGCGCCCGGGTCGAAGCCCGCGACCGGTCCGCGCCCGCCGAATTCGGCGTCGAACTCCCAGAGTGCGGCCCAGAACCGGCCCTCGGGCCCCGTCGCCGCGCCGAGCGCATTGACCGCGACCAGCGCGCCCACCGTGTAGCCGCCGTCGAGCGTGAGCGAGGCCGAGCCGAGCCCGCCCTTGAGATCGGCGATGGTCGCGCCGGTCCCGGCGCCGACGCTGCCGAGCGCAAAGTCGCGCCCCGCCGCCGCCAGCGCCGCGCGCCCGAGCGCTCCATAGGGGTTCTCGGCCCAGTCCTTGTCGCCGCCGTTCAGCAGATCGAACAGGATCGCGCCCGGCACGATCGGCACCTTCTGCCCGCCGACGTCGAAGCCGAGCCCGCCCGCGCGCAGCGCATCGGCCACGCCCGACCCGGCGTCGAGGCCAAAGGCCGACCCGCCCGCGAGCACCAGCGCATTGACCTCCTGCACCAGCTTGTCCGGCGCCAGCAGGTCGGTCTCGCGGGTCCCCGGCGCGCCGCCCATCACATGGACAGCGGCGACGAAGGGCGCATCGCCCACCAGCACCGTCGCCCCGGTCTTCACCGCGCCGTCCTCGGCATTGCCCACCCGCAAGCCCGCCACATCGGTAATCAGGTTCAGCGCGCCCGGTTTCATGCTCCGTCCTTCTTTGGTCCGAAAATACCTTGCAGGGGGTCCGGGGGATGCAAAATCCCCCGGCGGGTCGCCCGGGCATAGCCCGGGCGAAACCCCTCAGATACAGCGCCCGCCGTCCACTTCCAGCCCGACGCCGGTGATCATGCTGGCCTCGTCCGAACACAGGAAACACGCCGCATTTCCCATGTCCTCGGGCGTCGAAAAGCGTCCAAGCGGAATGGTCGAGAGGAATTTCGCCCTGATCTCGGGCGTGTCCTGCCCCATGAAGCTCTGCAACAAGGGCGTCTCGCCCGCGACCGGCAGGATCGCGTTCACCCGCACGCCGGCAGGCGCAAGTTCCACCGCCATCGACTTCGTGGCCGTGAGCAGCCAGCCTTTCGAGGCGTTGTACCAGCTCAAATTCGGCCGCGGCGAAATCGCCGCCGTCGAGGCGACGTTGAGGATCGCGCCGCGGCCCGCGGCCTTCATCAGCGGCACGATCTCGCGGGCGGCGAGGTAGACGGCCTTGACGTTCACCGCGAGCACCCGGTCGAAATCCTCCTCCGAGATGCTCTCCATCGGTCCCGGCAGGTGGGTGACGCCCGCATTGTTGACCAGGATGTCGATCCGTCCGAAGGCCTCTTTCGCGGCATGGGCGAGGGAGCGCATCTGCGCCCCGTCGGCGACGTTCACCGGCATTTCCAGCCCGCCGATCTCCTGCGCCACGGCCCGGGCGGCCGCTTCGTTCAGATCGACGACCATCACCCGCGCGCCTTCGGCGGCGAATTTGCGCGCGATCCCGGCGCCGAAACCCGAGCCGCCGCCGGTCACGATTGCCGTCTTGCCGTCCAATCTCATGGGCTGTCCCTCCGTTTGGCGCCAACCTGCACCCGGTCAGGGCCGGGGGCAAGCCTCGTCCCACGCGACGCTCTCGAGGCTTGCGAAACGGCGGAACCGGTCGAGCTCGGCGGCGATCCGTTCGGCCCGCGCCCGCGAGGGTCTGAGCCCCGGTTCCGGCCAATAGCCCGAGACCCGGAGCACCCCGTCCGCGCGCTCCGCCTTCAGCTCGACCCTCCCGATGAAGCGCAGGCCTTCGAGCAGGGGATAGACATAATAGCCGTAGAGCCGCTGGGCCTTCGGCACGAACATCTCGTTGCGATAGGCAAAGCCAAACAGCCGCTCCAGCCGGTTGCGCTCGCGCACGGCGGGGTCGAACGGATTGACGAGCCGCACCCGGGCGCCGGGCTCGGGGGCGCCCGCGAGGCGGTCGGCGATGTCGGGACAGGCGAGGGCCGCGTAGACCCGCCCATCCGCCGCCTCGATCTCGACCGGGCGCAGGTCCGCGCGCTGGGTCCAGTCCCTGACCTCGGCGGGCGAGGTCGCGCCCCAGAATTTCATCAACTCGGACGGCGTGGCGAAGCCGAGATGGCGCATTGCACGGGCATGCAGCGCGTCCACCTGGTCGCGCTCGGGCTTGCCACCGTGGTCCTTGCCGGGGCAGCCGCCCGGGAACACCCGCTCGCCGAGGTCGTAGAATTTCACGAACTTCTCGCGATGCGCCGTGGCAAGCTCCCCCGCATACCACATCTGGTCGAGCGCCTTCTTGTGCGGCGGCCGGGCCCACATTTCCTTCGGCCCCTCGTGTTTGGTGTCGAAGGCGTGGGTCGAAAGCGGGCCTTCGGCGGCGATCCGGTCGCGGATCGCTTTCAACTCGGCCTGGCCGAGGCCGGACCGGTACCAGTCGGACCGCGCGGTGCGTTCGCCGAGAACCCGGAACCGACGCCCCCAGTCGGGCAGGACTTCGGCGGGGATCAGCGAGGCGTCATGGGTGAAATGCTCGAACAGGGCGCGGGACTTGAGGTGTTTCCACACCCCGTCCTCGCGGTAGCGCGCGCCCGCCCGGCTCCACAGGATATGGTCCTGCGCCCGCACCGCGTTGCGGATCGTGTCGATCTGCAGGAAGCCGAGCCCGCGGATGATCTCCAGCGGGTCTTTCGGCCCGGTGGTCAGGAGCGTCTGGGCCAGCCAGAGCCGGCGGGCATCGCGGTTGGAGAGGCGCAGGATCGACATCCGCGCAAACTGGCACGGGCCGCGCGGCGGGTCCACGGGATTTGCCGCCTTTCCCGGTTTGACAGGCGCCGGGCGCTGGCCGCAGACTTGGGCTTTCAGGGAGGGTATCATGAAACGGATCGATTTCTGGTTCTCGATCGGGAGCACCTATTCCTATCTCACGGTGATGCGGCTGCATCAGGTGGCGCGCGAGACCGGGGCGGAGATCGCCTGGCGGCCGTTCAACGTGCGCGAGATGATGGTGGCGCAGGACAACATCCCCTTCGCCAAAAAGCCCGCGAAAGCCGCCTATATGTGGCGCGACATCGAACGCCGCGCGGCGAAATACGGGCACAGCCCGCGCCTGCCTGCGCCCTATCCGCTCGACAACCTGGCGCTCGCGAACCAGGTGGCGCTGGTCGGCATGGCAGAGGGCTGGGGGCCGGTCTACGTGGTCGAGAGCTACAAGCGCTGGTTCGAGGCGGGCGAGATGGCGGGGAGCGAGCCGAACCTGTCGACCAGCATCGCCGCGGCGGGAGAGGACCCGGACCGGGTACTGGCGCGGGCCGAGAGCGCGGAGATGGTGGAGGCGCTGGTGCACGAGACCGCGGTGGCGACCGATCTGGGGCTCTTCGGCGTGCCGGCTTTCGTGGTCGAAGGCGAGCTGTTCTGGGGCGACGACC
>JAGRMP010000030.1 GCA_020441225.1 Maritimibacter sp.
AGGTGACGCTGCTGGTCGATGTCACCCCGATCGGCTCGGCCTACGAGGCCGGCACCGCGCCGCGGGTGATCGAGCAGGCGGCCGCCACGGGCGGCGAGCTGCCGCCGGAATGCATCGGCGTCGACCCCGGCACCGATCCGCGGCCCGCCGACACCGGCCTCGACGATTTCGGCGGCGAACCCACCGATGTGTTGTGTGCCCCCCGCGTGCCCGAAGAGCCCGCTGCGGCCGACCCGGCCCCGGCACAAGACACCGAACCCATGCCCGACAGCGAGGCGCCTGCGCCCGCCGATACCGGGCTCACCACAAATCCGGCCGGCGACCAGAACTCGGCCATCACCAATTAGGGAGGGAAACCAAATCGCATGCACCTTTCGGCGCCGATGCGCCTTCCACGACTGATCCACAACCAAGCCACTTTCCACGGAGCAAACACATGAAAACCCTTCTCATCGCGGCCGCAGCGTCGGTCACCACCTTCTTCGCCGCGGCGCCCGTCGTCGCCGACATCCCCACCATCAACGTGCTCGTCGTCCAGGAGGACTGGGACGAAGACAGCCTGATCCGCAACAACCGGATCCAGAACGCGGTGCTCAACACGCTCAACCAGACCCTGCACGCGCCCGCCTACCAGTCGGTCCTGCAGCGCTACGGCATCTCGGGCATGGACGTCTATGACGAGACCTCGCTGACGCTGGACTTCTACCAGCAGGATCGCCAGCGCCGTCGCGACGAAGAGCTGATCTCGATCGGCCGCACGATCAACAACCCCGAGATGGACGTGCTCGTGCCCTACACGATCTACGCCCGGGCGGTGACCGATCCCTACACCCAGATCGTGAAGCTGCAGATGTCGCTCAACTACCGGGCGCTCAACATCCGCGACGGCCGCTGGATGGGCGGGGACAACCTCGACATCGACACCGCCGGCGTGCCCTTCACCGGCTGCGCCACCGGCATCAACGGCACCCCGGCCGACCCGCATTGCGTGAAGGAGTTCGTCTCGCAATACGGTGAGCAGCTGGCCCGCAACGCCGGCAACAAGCTCGCGATCCAGCTGGCCGGCTCGCTTGGCCGTGCCTACGGTTCCGCCCCGAGCGAAGGCGCCGTGACCGATCCGGCCGCCGCCGGCACCAATGCCGCGGTGAGCGGCGAGACCATGGCCTACCAGGCGGTGCAGGGCTGCGGCAACATCCCGACCACCTTCCAGGTGCAGTGGATCGGCTTCGAACAGCGTCAGATCAACGCCATCGAGGAGCACATGAACTTCTGGAAATGCGCGCTGGATACGGACGTGACCGACAGCGACTTCAGCCAGGTGACCTTCTCGTACAAGACCCGCGCCGACAAGGCCCGCGTGATCCGCAACATCCGGCTGATGCTCGAACTGATCGGCCAGGTCGCCGAACCGCGCACCGAAGGCTCGAACACGATCGTCGTCGAAGCCCTGGGCATCCGCGAGAACTGATCTTGAGAACAGCGACGGCCGGTCCCGCAGCCGGCCGTCGCATCGCCCTTAAACCGGCGGTGGACCTAGCATCCGACAGCTCAACAGGACCGCCGTACCCTCGACACACGAATTGAAGGCAAGTCCAATGGTCCGTATTCCTCTCCTCATCGCTGCATTCCTCGCAGTTCTGCCGGCGGCCGCGGCCGTGGCACAAACCGCTGAGTGTGAAAGCTTCAAAGTCAACGCCAAGCTCCTCAACATGCGCAACGAGCCCAATGTCTTCGGCAGCATCGTCGATGTCCTGCGCGACGAACAGATCGTCTGCATCGGGGAGATCACCAACAATTCCGGCCAGCAATGGGGCAACGTGGTGTCCAAGAGCGAGCCCGACGGCTCCGCGACCGAAGCGGCCGCCGGCTGGTCCAACATGCGCTACCTGACGCCCGCCGCGATGGCCACCGCCCCCGCCGCGCCGACCCCGGTGCCGAGCGAACCGGCAGAAGAGCCCGCCGACACCGGCGATACCGGCGACACCGGCGATACCGGCGATACCGCGACGCCGACGCCGACGACAGCGCCCGGCGACGTGCCCGCCTTCAACGAACCCTGGACGGAAGGCGCCTTCCCGCTCAACGGCCGCTCGCTCGAGCAGCTCTCCAACGCGATCCCGCTGTTTGCGCCGATCGAAGGCCTGCCGGACGAGGTGTGGAAAAAGCCCTGCACCGGCTGCCACCAGTGGACCAAGGAGCGGCTGTGCGAACAGGCGCAGAATTACATCGCCGATCCGGCCAAGATCTTCCGCATCCAGCACCCGCACGGCGGCATCGTCAAGAACGCGCTCTTCCAGTGGGCTTCGGCCGGCTGCGAATGACCCCGCGATTAACCTCGGCCCCACAACCGTATTTCAGTAGGAAGGATCATCCGATGCCTGCATCTCACCAGAAACTCCTGCGGCTGGCGGTGATGACCGCCGCCCTCGCCGCACCCGGCCTCGCCCCCGCGACCGCGCTGGCCTGCGACTTCTACCGGACCGCCGACACCCGCCTGGAAATCTACGATCTGCCGATCACCGGCAGCGGGCTGGCGATCGCCGTGTTGCCCGAAGGCTCGTCGGCCTGCATCGTCGAAACCCGGGCCGACCATTCCGGCAACAACTGGGACCGGATCGACTTCTACATGTATGAGAACGTCCGCTATTCCGCCGCGGGCTGGCTCAAGGCCGACGCCGCCGGGGCCGCCTCGAACCAGGCGCCGGGAGAAGCCGCGACCGGGGCGAACGCTGCAACCCCGGCGATGGCGACCACGGCCGAGACCGGCGGCAGCAAGGAAGCGTTCTTCGCCAGTTCCTGGACGCTGCAGCCGGAAAACTCCTCGCTCACCTTCCTGTCGACCAAGAAGGGCACCGTGACCGAGGTCCACCGGTTCAACGACATTTCGGGCGAGATCGCGCCCGACGGCACCGCCAGTGTCACCATCGGCCTCGAATCGGTCCAGTCCGGCATCGACATCCGCGATGTGCGGCTGCGGTTCCTGCTGTTCCAGGTCGACACCTACGAACAGGCGACCATCACCGCCAAGATCGACCCGGCCGCCGTCGCGGCGGTCTGGGACAACATGAAGATGACCACCGAGATCCCGTTCACGCTCAACCTGCACGGGGTCGAAAAGGAGCTGATGATCCCGGTCACCATTTCGCGGCTCGGCCAGAACATGGTCACCGTCGCCAGTGCCGAACCCTTCATCATCAACGCGGCCGATTTCGCGCTCGAAGGCGGGATCGCGCAGCTCAGCGAGGCGGTGGGCAACATCGGCATCTCCGCTGCCGTGCCGGTCGATTTCGACCTCACCTTCGCGGTGTCGCAGGGCGGCTGACCCGCCGCCGGACCGAGACCCTTTGCATGCCCGGCGCCCCCGTGCGCCGGGCATGTGCATTTGAGGGGGCGGGCCGCCCGTACCGCCCCGCGTGAAAAATTCTTTGACAATTTCACGGGTCTCGTGAAAATTCTCCCAGGAATTTCACGTCGCCCGAGTCCCCCGCATGACCGACCAGCGCCCGCCAAGCCCACAAAGCCAGACGCTCGGCGCCGATCTGCGCGCCCTGCGCAAGGCGCGCGGGCTCACGCTCGGGGACATGGCCCGCGCGCTCGACAAATCCGTGGGCTGGCTCAGCCAGGTCGAACGCGACATCTCCGCGCCGCGGATGCGCGATCTGCGCGCCATCGCGACCCTGTTCGACGTGCCCCTGTCGCTGTTCTTCGGCGCCCACGGCGGCCCCGCAGAAGAGGCCGGGCTGATCGTGCGCAAGGGCGACCGCCGCATTGTCGGGGTGCATGACAGCGGGCTGGTCGAGACCCTGCTGTCGCCCGATCTCACGGATTCATTCGAAGTGATCCATTCCACCTTTCAGCCCGGCGCGTCGCGCGCGGAAGACACGCGCCGCGACACCCAGGAACTCGCCTATCTGGTGTCGGGCAAGCTCGACATCTGGATCGACGGCCAGGCCTTCACCCTGTCCGAGGGCGACAGCTTCCGGATCCGCGGCCAGGCCTACCGCTGGTCCAACCCCTATGCCCGGCCCGCCGTCGCGGTCTGGGTCATCTCTCCCCCGGTCTACTAGGAGGCCCCGTATGTCCGATTTTCCCACCACCGCGCGGGTCGTTGTCATCGGCGGCGGCGTGGTCGGCGTCTCGGTGCTCTACCACCTCGCGCTTGCCGGTTGGACCGACTGCGTGCTCCTGGAGAAGAACGAGCTCACCGCCGGCTCGACCTGGCATGCGGCGGGCAATGTGCCCAATTTCGCAGGCTCCTGGGCGGTGCTCAACATGCAGCGTTACGGGGCCGCGCTCTACCGCGAGCTGGGCGCGCGGGTCGATTACCCGATGAATTACCATGTGACCGGCTCGCTCCGTCTCGCCCATGGCCGGGCGCGGATGCAGGAGTTCGAGCATGTCGCCTCGATGGCCCGGGCGCAGGGGCTGGGGATGGAAACGCAGAGCGTCGCGGAGCTGAAAGCGCGCTATCCGTTCCTCGAGACCCACGATCTCGCGGGCGGGCTGTGGGACCCGCTCGACGGCGACATCGACCCAGCCCAGCTCACCCAGGCGCTGGCCAAGGGGGCGCGCGATCTCGGCGCGACGCTCCTGCGCTTCACCCCCGCGACGGGCGTGCGCAGGGAGGGGGGCGAATGGGTGGTCGAGACGGAGAAGGGCGAGATCCGCTGCGAGAAAGTGGTGAACGCGGCCGGGTATTACGCGCCGCGCGTGGGCGAGTGGTTCCGGCGCTATGGCGGGCGGCGGGTGCCCGCTGTGGTGATGAGCCACCAGTATTTCCTCACCGAGGAGATCCCGGAGCTGCAGGCGTGGAGCGCCGAGACGGGCCGCAAGCTGCCGCTCCTGCGCGACGTCGACACCTCGTACTACCTGCGGCAGGAGAAGCACGGGCTGAACCTCGGCCCCTACGAGCGCAATTGCCGGGCGCATTGGGTCTCGCCCGATGACCCGATGCCGGAGGATTTCAGCTTTCAGCTCTACCCCGACGATCTCGACCGGCTGGAGCCCTATATCGAGGACGCGATGGCGCGAGTGCCGCTTCTGGGCACCGCCGGGGTCTCGCGCGTGATCAACGGGCCGATCCCCTATGCGCCCGACGGGCTGCCGATGCTCGGGCCGATGCCGGGGGTCGAGAACGCCTACGAGGCGCACAGCTTCACCTTCGGCATCGCCCAGGGCGGGGGCGCGGGCAAGGTGGCGGCCGAATGGATCATCCACGGCGAGACCGAATGGGACATGTGGGATTGCGATCCGCGCCGGTTCACGGGCTTTGCCGATCACAGCTACACGCTGGCCAAGGCGGTCGAGACCTACGGCCATGAATACGCGATGCATTTCCCGCATCACGCCTGGCCCGCGGGGCGGGGGCGCAAGCTCTCGGCCCTGCACGGGCGGATGCAGACGGCGGGGGCGGTCTTTGGCGCCTACAACGGCTGGGAGCGGGCGAACTGGTACGCGCAGCCGGGCGACGACACGTCAGAGGCGGCCACCCAGACCTGGGACCGCGACGGGCCCTGGGCGGTGCGGGTGCGCGACGAGGCGCTGGCGGTGCGGGACGGCTGCGGGATGATCGCGATCCCGGGGTTCACCCGGCTCAAGGTCGAGGGACCGGGCGCGCGGGATTACGTCGACGGGCTCACGGCCTCGCGCCTTCCTGCTGCGGGGCGGATCGGGCTCGCCTATTTCGCCGACAGCAAGGGCCGGGTCCTGACCGAGATGTCGGTGATGGTGCACGGCGAGGACGAGGTCG
Source organism: Maritimibacter sp. (assembly GCA_020441225.1). The sequence goes on from JAGRMP010000030.1 coordinate 5,750, forward strand.
GCCTCATCACCGCCGCTGTCGCCCAGTGGCACGACGGCGAGCTTCTGCGCCGCGGCGCGCCCGCAGGGATCGCGGTGACCGATCACACCGAAGCGGCCGAATGCCTGCTGGTCACCGGGCCGCGCGCCCGCGACGTGCTGGCGCCGCTGGTCACGGGCCATGACCTCGCCGCGCCGTGGTTGTCGGTGAGTGACGACGGCACGGTTGCAGGCCGGACTTGCGCGCTGATCCGGGTGTCTTTCGCGGGCGAACTGGGCTGGGAGATCCACGCCGCGCCTGACGACATGCCGGCGATCTGGGATGCGCTCGCCGCCGCCGGGGTGACCCCGTTTGGCATGTATGCGCTCGACGCGCTCAGGATCGAGAAAGGGTACCGGACGTGGAAGGGCGATCTGAGCCTCGATGTCACCCTCCTCGAAGCCGGGCTCGACCGCTTCCTCGACCTCGACAAGGCGCGGGGCTTTCCGGGCAAGGCGGCGCTGGTCGCGGAGCGGGCCGCCGGTCCGGCCCGCCGCTTCGTGTCGCTGATCGTCGAGGGCGCGGGCCAGGAGCCGCGCGCGATGTCGACCGTCCGCCACGCGGGCGAGGCCGTCGGCGCGGTGACCTCCGCCGCCTGGGGGTACCGGGTCGGCGCCTCGGTCGCGCATGCGGCGATCCGCGCCGATCTGGCGGTGGCGGGGACCGAGCTGGAGGTCGAGGTCTTCGGCCAGGTCTGCCGCGCGCGGGTGCAGGCCCCGGGGCCGTTGTGGGACCCGGAAAACGCGCGGATGCGCGGCTGAGCGAACGGGAGAGACAGAGATGGCACAGATCCCTGGGCAGGCCCGCGTGGTCATCATCGGCGGCGGCGTGGTCGGCTGTTCGGTCGCCTATCACCTGACCAGGCTCGGCTGGTCCGACGTGGTGCTGCTGGAGCGCAAGCAGCTCACCTCGGGCACCACCTGGCACGCCGCCGGGCTGATCGCCCAGCTCCGGGCCACCCAGAACATGACCCGGCTCGCGAAATACAGCCAGGAGCTTTACGGCGCGCTGGAGGCAGAGACCGGCGTTGCCACCGGGTTCAAGCGGGTGGGGTCGATCACGGTCGCGCTCACCCACGAGCGCCACGAGGAGATCCTGCGCCAGGCCTCCATGGCGCGCGCCTTCGGCGTCGAGGTCGAACCGATTTCGCCGGGCGAAGTGCAGGCGAAATACCCCCATCTCAACATCGACGGCGTGGTCGGCGGCGTCTACCTGCCGCTCGACGGGCAGGGGGACCCGGCCAATATCGCCCTCGCGCTCGCCAAGGGGGCGAAGCAGCGCGGGGCGTTGGTGGCCGAGCAGACGGAAGTGACCGGGGTCACCCGGGAGGGGCGGCGGATCACCGGCGTGGCGTGGCAACAGGGCGAGGAGACCGGGACCATCGCCTGCGACCACGTCGTCAATTGCGCGGGGATGTGGGGCCACGCGGTGGGCCGGATGCTCGGGACCAACGTGCCGCTCCAGGCCTGCGAGCATTTCTACATCGTGACCGAAAACATCCCCGGGCTCGGCACGCTGCCGGTGCTGCGGGTGCCGGACGAATGCGCCTATTACAAGGAGGATGCGGGGAAAATCCTGCTCGGCGCTTTCGAGCCGGTGGCCAAGCCCTGGGGCATGGATGGCATCCCCGCCGATTTCGAGTTCGACCAATTGCCGGAGGATTTCGACCATTTCGAGCCGATCCTTGAGATGGCCGTGGCCCGCATGCCGCTGCTGGCGGAAGCGGGTATCCACACCTTCTTCAACGGTCCCGAGAGCTTTACGCCCGACGACGCCTATCACCTCGGGCTGGCGCCGGAGATGGACAACGTCTGGGTCGCCGCCGGGTTCAACTCGATCGGCATCCAGTCGGCGGGGGGCGCGGGGATGGCGCTCGCGGCCTGGATGGACCAGGGGGAAAAACCCTTCGATCTCGGCGATGTCGACATCGCCCGGATGCAGAGGTTTCAGGGCAACCGGCGCTACCTGGTGGAGCGGTCGAAAGAGACGCTCGGCCTGCTCTACGCCG
>JAGRMP010000341.1 GCA_020441225.1 Maritimibacter sp.
CCCTGGGTCAATTTCATCGCCGGGGCGACCGGGCTCGGCTGGCTGCGCTTCACCCTTGCGGACGTGATCGGCGAGGTGATCTGGGTCACGCTCTACACCGGGCTCGGCCAGGTCTTCGCCGCCAACATCGCCCTCGTCGCCGATGCGATGAGCGATATCGTCGGTTTTCTGGTGGCGCTGGTGGTGGCCGCGGCCGCCGGGCTGTGGATCCGGGCGGTGCTGCGGGCCCAGAAGGCGCGCGCCGCGGGGAAGACGGGCGCCGCAGCCGAACCGGACGCCAGACCCGCCTGACTCCGTTGCCGGTCTTCGGTCCCCCGGGGCAAAACGCGATCGCGCGATCGCGTGGGACGGGCGCGCGCGCGCCCGTGGCGCCCGCCCGGCCCTTCCCTGCCGCGCAGGCCATCCCCATATTCCCCCCATGCTGAAGCTCACCCCGATTCTCCTGGCCGTCGCCTATGGCCTCGTCATGTTCCGGTTCTCCGCCTGGCGGCTCGCCCGCGAGCTCGACCAGAAATCGGCCGAGCTCGCCGACCCGGAGCTGCGCCGCCTCACCGCCCGGCTCGCCAAGGCGCTCGATCTCGACCGGATCAAGGTGCATCTCTACGAGGTCGAGCCGGTCAACGGCCTCGCCGCGCCGGACGGGCGGATCTTCATCACCCGCGGCTTCTACGCCCGGTTCCGCGACGGAACGGTCTCGGCCGAGGAAATGGCGAGCGTCATCGCCCACGAGCTCGGCCACGTCGCGCTCGGCCATTCGCGCCGCCGGATGATCGACTTTTCCGGCCAGAACGCGATGCGGGTGGCGCTCGGCATGGTGCTGTCGCGCTTCCTGCCCGGGATCGGGGTCTACATCGCCAACGGCCTCGCCTCGCTGCTCGCCGCCAAGCTCTCGCGCTCGGACGAGTTCGAGGCCGACGCCTATGCCTCCGCCCTGCTGGTCAAGGCCGGGATCGGCACCAGGCCCCAGAAGACCCTGTTCGGGAAGCTCGACGCCCTCACCGGCTCCGGCAAGGCCCCGGTCCCCGCCTGGTTCATGAGCCACCCGAAAGTGGACGAACGGATCGCGGCGATCGAGGCCAACGAGGCGAAATGGGGGATCGACCGGGGCTGAAATCCGCGCGCCCGCGCCCCCGGTTTGGAACCCGGGCCGCCGCTCGCGCATTGTCTCCCCGTGCCCATATCGGGTTGCCCGCGGCCGAGATCCTGTCGCGGGGGTTTCGCGCGGGGGGTCGCCCCCGCCACTGTCGGGGAAGTCCCCCGGAAAGGAGTGTCAGCATGAAAATCGTTCCCATGATCGCCGCCCTCGGTCTCGCCGCCGGTGTCGCCGCGCCGGGCCTCGCCCAGACCGACACCGCCACATCGCCCGCCGAGGGCGAGGGCCAAAGGCTCGGCATCCTCGAATGCACCGTCGAGGGCGGCTGGGGCATGCTTCTGGGCTCAAGCAAAGATGTGGTCTGCGAATTCCAGCGCACCGACGGCAGCGTCGATGTCTACACCGGAAGCCTCGACAAGGTCGGGCTCGATATCGGCAAGACGGACAAGGCCTACATGAGCTGGCTGGTTCTCACCACGGTCGCCAACCAGCCGGGCGAGAACGCCCTTGCCGGCACCTATGTCGGCGTGTCCGCGGGCGCCTCGCTCGGCCTCGGTCTCGGGGTCAACGCCCTCGTCGGCGGCACCAAGGACCAGATCGGGTTGCAGCCGATCAGCGTCGAGGGCGTCGAGGGGGTCAACCTCGCGGTCGGCCTCGCCTCGCTGACCCTCGAAGCGCCGCAGTAACCCCGGCGCGTCCCCAAACCAACGGGCCGGTCGCCGGAGCCCTCCCCGACCGGCCCCACCGGGCGGCCAACGCCTTTCGAAAGGCGTTGATACGCGATTTCGAAATCGCGTCGCCGGGACCCGGGCTCAGCCCACCGCCTCCAGCGCCTTGCCCAGCCGCGGGAGCCGCGCCTTTTTCATCAGCTTCCGCATCGGCCAGTCCTCGCCCGAGAGCCGCTCGGCCTCGGCGCGCACATCTTCCGCCACCCCGGCGACCACGCGCGGATGCGCCGCCCAGATCTCGCGCAGGAAGAGGTCCGGCCCCTCCCGCGACAGCCCCTCTTCGGCCAGCGTGTGGCGGGGAAAATCCTTGGCGTTGAGGGTGACCAGCACATCCGCCGAGCCCGCCACGGCGGCGGCGAGCACATGCACGTCGTCGTGGTCGGGCAGCCAGAGCCGGGCCATGTCGCCCGCACGCGGCTGCACCGACGCGCCCGGGAACCGCGCCTCGGCCACAGCGATCTCGCCCCGCGCCAGCGTCTCCTGCCCCGGCCCCAGCTTGGCGGCGGCGCGGGCCCATTCCTCGAGGATGCGCGGGCTCCAGAGCGGCTCGAAGAGCCCAGCCGCCGCCACGCCCAGCAGCACCTCGCGCATCACCGTCGGGTAGAGCACGCAGGCGTCGAGCAGCGCCTTCATTCGACCAGCCGGTAGAACAGCGCCTTGAGATAGCCGCTTTCGGCGAGCTGCGGGTGCTGCGGATGATCCGGCCCGGCGAAGCCCGTGTAGATGAGCTGCGACCGTCGCCCGGCCCGGCCGATCCCGCGGGTGCAACTGGTGCGGAATTTCGCGAGATCCGCCGCGTGGGAACAGGAGCAGAGCCCGAGGTACCCGCCCTCGGCCACCAGCGGCGCCGCCAGCCGCGCGAGCCTCTCATAGGCCCGCAGCCCCGCCTCCAGCGCCGGTTTCGAGGGCGCAAAGGCCGGCGGATCGCAGATCACCAGGTCGAACCGCGCGCCCTCGGCGGCGAGCGCGTCGAGCACCGCGAAAGCATCGCCCTGGCGGGTGTCGAAGCGGGCGGCGAGACCGCTCGCTTCCGCCCCCGCCCGGGCAAGCTCCAGCGCCGGCGCCGAAGCATCGACCGCCAGGGCATTCTCGGCCCCGCCCGCCAAAGCCGCCAGCGCAAAGCCGCCCACATGGGAAAACACGTCCAGCACCCGTGCGCCCTTCGCCAGACCGGCGGCAAAGGCGTGGTTCGGGCGCTGGTCGTAGAACAGCCCGGTCTTCTGCCCGCCGTCGAGATCGGCGATGTAACGCGCGCCGTTCATCGGCACTTCGACCCGGCCAGGATTCGCGCCCAGCAGCATGCCGCCCGCATCGTCCAACCCTTCGAGCCCGCGCACGCGGCCAGAGGCGTTCTTGACCACGTTGGTCACACCCGTGACCTCGGCCAGCACGGCGGCAATGTCGCCTGCCAGCGCCTCGGCCCAGGCGGCGTTGGGCTGGAGCACGCAGGTGTCGCCGAAGCGGTCGACGATCACCCCGGGCAGCCCGTCCGCCTCGGCATGGATCAGCCGGTAATAGGGCGCGTCGTAGAGCGTTTCGCGATGGGTGAGCGCCGCCCCGATCCGCGCGCCGAGCCAGGCGCGGTCGATGACGGCCTCGGGGTCGCGGTCGAGCATCCGGGCGAAAATCCGGCTGCCCGGCGTGACCGCGACGGTGCCCAGCGGGCTGCGGGTGTCGTCCTCGAGCCGCGCGATGGTGCCCGGCGCGAGCGCCTTGGTGCGCCGGTCGGTGACAAGCTCGTTGTCATAGACCCAGGGAAACCCGTGGCGGATCGCGCGCGGGTTGGATTTGGGGCGCAGCCGGATCGTGGGGCGCGCGTGCGTCGGATCGGTGTTCATGGCGCATGGGTTACAGGAGCCGCGCCTGCCGCGAAAGCCCCCGCGCACATGGCGCCCGAACGACGTTTGCACCCGCGGTCCGGACCGCGTCTCGCGGGCGTCCGGAGGCGGGCGCGATGGCGCGGGCTGCGCCGGGCCCCGACGGCCCGTCCCTCGCACGCACGCCCGCTCCCGCCGCTTCCAGCCCGTTCCCCCCCGCGCCCCGCCCGGAAATATCCGGGCACCCTCGGGCGCGCGTGGTGGGACCGGATCAGGCGCGGCCTCAGATCCAGGGCGACAGGTCGATTTCCGCCGGGCCGCGTTGGATCTTCTGGGTCAGCCGGAGCCCCTTGGCGGGCATCGCCTCCTCGATCCCCACCGACATCACGGGATCGGATTTCGCCGCGGCCTTTTCGGCCAGGTGCTCTGCGACGCTGGTTAGCGCCATGGCGGCGAAACCCGCCGCGACAAGCGCGGTTCTGATGGAAATCATGCTCTGCCTCACAGTTTTGTGCCCAGTTTCGGGTCATTCTGCCTCTGCGTCACTGATTGTGCACAGAATGTGGCTAAAGTGGGGCGGGATTTTCATAATCCAACCCGACAGCGTCGGATGTGACGGCAAGACCACAGCCCGTCGGCCGATCTTTGCCGGTCAGCGCCGCTTGCTCACCCACATTGGCTCGGCGCGCCGCCCCGCAGCGCGGCTCTGAGTTGTTGTTAGCGCTAAAAGGATGTGCTACCCCCGCAGCGACCGCCGCCCGGTCCGCCATTCAGGCCCTGCCGCAGCGCGCGCCTGCCTTTGCCGCCTGCCTTTGCCACAGTCGAGGAATTCGCCATGGCCATCCGCTCTGACATCGCCGCCGTCACCGAGAGAATCATCGACCGCTCCCGTGCCCGCCGCACCGCCTATCTCGACCAGCTCGCGCGGGCGGCAGACCTGGGACCGGCGCGGGCGCATCTGAGCTGCTCGAACCAGGCCCATGCCTATGCCGGCGCAGGCGCCGACCAGGAGGCGCTCGCCGACGGCCGCGCGCCCAATATCGGGATCGTCACCACGTACAACGACATGCTGTCGGCCCACGCGCCCTACAAGGACTATCCCGACCGCATCAAGGACGCGGCGCGCAAAGCGGGCGCGACGGCGCAGGTCGCGGGCGGCGTGCCGGCCATGTGCGACGGGGTCACCCAAGGGTTCGTGGGCATGGAGATGTCTCTGTTCTCGCGCGACGTGATCGCCCTCGCCTCGGGCGTCGCCCTCAGCCACAACTGCTACGACGCCGCGCTCTATCTCGGGATCTGCGACAAGATCGTACCGGGGCTGGTGATGGCGGCGGCCACCTTCGGCCATATCCCCGGCATTTTCGTGCCCGCGGGGCCGATGACCTCGGGGATCGCCAACGATGCCAAGGCCGAGGTGCGCAAGAAATACGCCGCCGGC
>JAGRMP010000342.1:0-3306 GCA_020441225.1 Maritimibacter sp.
GACAATACCATGTCCTTCATGTTCGAGACCCGGTTCCCCCAGCACCTCACGGTTTTTGCTGCGACCGAAGCGCCGTTGCAGGACGATTACATCGACTGCTGGGATGGGCTGGAGAAGAAGTTCGACGGCACGCCGGGGGTAAAATAGACCGCCTTTTCAATATGTTCCTAGTTTCTTAGGGGACTGACCCAAAGTCCGGCCACGCCGCACACCCAACACCGAGGACACGACCCGATGCCGCTCAAGAAATCCTGGATCGAAAGCGCCAACGCCGCCGGCAGCCCCTTCCCGCTCAACAACCTGCCCTATGGCGTGTTTTCCGTCGGCGATGGCGATCTGCGCTGCGGCGTGGCGATCGGCGACCGGATCGTCGATGCCACCGGGCTGGAAGCGGCGGGAGTGCTCAGGGCCGATCCGGATGCCGACGTGCTCGACGCTCCCTTCTGGAACGACTTCATGGAGCTCGGTCCCGAGGCCTGGGCGCGCTATCGTGAGGCGCTGACCGCGCTCCTCGCCGAAGGCGCCGACGACGATCTCCAGGACAAGGTGATGGCGTTTTCGGTGCCGATGTCTGAGGCCACTCTGCACATGCCGTTCAAGGTCTCGGAATACACCGATTTCTACGCCGGCAAGCACCACGCGACCAACGTGGGCACGATGTTCCGGGGTGCCGAAAACGCGCTCCCGCCCAACTGGCTGTCGATCCCCATCGGCTACAACGGCCGCGCCTCGTCGGTCGTCGTCTCGGGCACGCCGGTTACCCGTCCCTGGGGCCAGCTCAAGGCGCCCGACGCCGAGCTGCCGGTCTTCGCGCCCTGCAAACGCTTCGACCTCGAGCTCGAAATGGGCGCTGTCGTCGGCCAGGCCTCGTCCGGTCCCGTGACCGTCGAAGAGGCCGACGCGATGATCTTCGGCTACGTGCTGCTCAACGACTGGTCGGCGCGCGATATCCAGGCCTGGGAATACCAGCCGCTCGGGCCGTTTCAGGCCAAGGCGACGGCGACCACGATCAGCCCGTGGATCGTGACCAAGGCGGCCTTGGAGCCGTTCCGAGTGCCGACCCCGCCGCGCGAACGCCCGCTCCTGCCCTATCTCGCAGAAAAGACGCCGGGGCTCTACGATGTCGACCTCGCGGTCAGCCTCGCGCCCGAGGGTAAGGCCGCCAGCACGATCTCGCGGACCAACTACCGCGAGATGTATTACTCCGCCGCCCAGCAGCTTGCGCACCACACAACGTCGGGCTGCCCGATGAACGTGGGCGATCTGCTCGGCTCGGGCACGATTTCCGGGCCTGAGAAACCCGCGCGCGGCTCGCTTCTTGAGCTGAGTTGGGGCGGAAAAGAGCCTGTTTCGCTCGACACCGGCGAAACCCGCACCTTCCTCGAAGACGGCGACACGCTCGCGCTTCACGGGGTGGCGAAAGGCGACGGCTACGACATTGGCTTCGGCCCCTGCACCGGCACGCTCCAGCCGGCGCCGGTCGATCCCTACAAACGATAACCCGGACAACACCCCTCAAGGGAGGACCAGATGGCAAAGGCTTTCGCGTCGCAAGGCGACATGACCGAAAAGGAAATCAGCTTCACCGAGGTGGGCCCAGGGCTCTGGGCGTTTACCGCCGAGGGCGACCCGAACTCGGGAGTAATCATCGGCGATGATAGCGTGATGATCGTCGAGGCGCAGGCGACGCCGCAGCTCGCGCACAAGGTGATCGAAAAGGTCCGCGAAGTGACCGACAAGCCGATCAGCCACGTCGTGCTCACCCATTACCACGCGGTGCGGGTGCTCGGCGCCTCGGCGTTCGGGGCCCAGCAGATCATCATGTCGGAAAAAGCCCGCTCGATGGTGGTGGAGCGCGGCAAGGAGGATTGGGACAGCGAGTTTCAGCGCTTCCCGCGGCTGTTCGAGGGTCACGAATCGATCCCCGGCCTCACCTGGCCGACCACCACGTTCAACGACCGCATGTCGGTCTATCTCGGCAATCGCCGGGTCGACATCATGCATCTGGGCCGGGCGCATACCGCCGGCGACGCGGTGGTCTACGTGCCCGACGCCAATGTGATGTTCACCGGCGACATCGTCGAGTACCACTCTGCCTGCTACTGCGGGGACGGGCATTTCCACGATTGGCCGGGCACGCTGGAAGCGATCCGCCGGTTCGATCTCGACGCCATCGCGCCGGGCCGGGGCGATGCGCTGGTGGGCTCCAAGATGGTCAACGCCGCGCTCGATCTCACCTCGGATTTCGTGCGCTCGACCTACCGCCCCGCCGCCCGCGTGGCGCTGCGCGGTGGCACGCTCAAGGAAGCCTGGGACGCGGTGCGCGCCGAATGTGACCCTAAATTTGCCGATTACGCGATCTACGAGCATTGCCTGCCGTTCAATGTCGCCCGCGCCCACGACGAGGCGCTCGACATCGACACGCCCCGGATCTGGACCGCCGAACGCGACATCGAGATGTGGGAGGCGCTGCAGGGATGACCGCTCATCGCTGCCTGCGGCGGATCTTTGCAAGGGGCGCCACGGGCCGGCGATCAGGCTCGTCTGACTCAGATCAAACCGCGACGTCCGAAACCATGCCACGCTGGTCCACGCGCGCCAGCCCCGGAGACCCGACATGAACAAGATCTTCGAAGTGCCCCTGTACCCGTATGAGCGTTCCCCCGACCAGGACGCGTTGAACGCGGTCCGCCGCCCGGTGGTCATCATCGGGGCGGGACCCATCGGGCTCGGTCTCGCCGTCGACCTCGCCCAGCAGGATGTGCCGGTCGTGGTGCTCGACGACAACGACAAGGTGAGCTTCGGCTCGCGGGCGGTGTGCTACGCCAAGCGGCCGCTCGAAATCCTCGAACGCCTCGGCTGCGGCAAACGGATGGTCGAGAAGGGGGTCGAGTGGAACCTCGGCAAGGTGTTCTTCGACGACCGGCAGGTCTACGATTTCAACCTGCTCCCCGAGGACGGACACCGCTTCCCGGCCTTCATCAATCTGCAACAATATTACTTCGAGGAATACCTGGTCGAACGGGTCCGCGAGCTGCAGGCCGAGGGCAAGCCGATCGAGCTGCGCGGCGGCAACAAGGTCGGCGCGGTCGGCACCCATCCGACCCACGTCCGGCTCGAGATCGAGACGCCGGAGGGGCCATATGAGCTCGAGGCCGAGTGGCTGGTCGCCTGCGACGGCGCCAATTCGCCGACCCGGCGGATGGCCAATCTCGATTTCGTCGGCAAGATCTTCGAGGACAATTTCCTCATCGCCGATGTGATCATGGAGGCCGAGTTTCCGACCGAGCGCTGGTTCTGGTTCGA
>JAGRMP010000342.1:3322-12285 GCA_020441225.1 Maritimibacter sp.
GCGGCCAGTCGGCGCTGTTGCACAAACAGCCCGACAATGTCTGGCGGATCGATTTCCAGATTGGCTGGGACATCGACCGCGCCGAAGAGCTGAAGCCCGAAAACATCGACCGCCGGCTGCGGGCGATGCTGGGCGAAGAGGTCGAGTACGAACTCGAATGGGCCTCGATCTACACGTTCCAATGCCGGCGGATGGAGAAATTCCACGACGGCCGGGTGATCTTCGCGGGCGACGCGGCGCACCAGGTCTCGCCGTTCGGCGCACGGGGCGCCAATTCGGGTCTGCAGGACACCGACAACCTGGCTTGGAAGTTGAAACTCATCATCGATGGCAAAGCGCCCCACAGTCTGCTCGACAGTTACGATATCGAGCGGATCCACGGGGCGGACGAAAACATCCTGAATTCGACCCGCTCGACCGATTTCATCACGCCCAAGTCGGAGATCAGCCGGATCTTCCGCGACGCGGTGCTCGATCTCTCCGAGGCGTACAGTTTCGCCCGGCCTCTGGTGAATTCTGGCAGGCTTAGCGTGCCTTGCACCTATGACGGCTCGCCGCTCAACACCCCCGACGATCTCGACGGCGGTCCCAGCCGGACCCGCCCGGGCGCGCCCTGCCCCGATGCACCGCTCGGCGACGGCTTTCTGCTCGACCAACTGGGGAACCGTTTCACCCTGCTGACGATCAACGCCGACGCGGAAGACGAGATCGAGGAGGGCGGCATCGTGGCGACCCGGCTTGCGCTCACGACGAAAGACGATCCCACCGGGGCGCTCGCCGCGCGCTTCCTGGGCGACGCGTCGTCGGCGGTCTATCTGATCCGGCCCGACCAGCATGTCGCCGCCCGCTTCCCCGAGTATAACGAGGCGCAGGTCCGTTTCGCGATCCGCCGCGCCACCGGCAAGGAATGATCACCATGTCCAAGCTTACGCTCACCGCAAACATTTCCGGCGCCGACGATTTCTACGAAGAACTCATCGGCGCGCACGACGGGCTCACCAAGGCCGAGAGCGACGCGCTCAACGCGCGGCTCGTGCTGACGCTCGCAAACCATATCGGCGACCGTGCGGTGCTGACCGAGGCCCTCGCGGCCGCCAAGGCCGCCGGCAAGCGCTGAGGCGATCGGGCAGGAACAGGGTCACATATCCGGTGCATCCGGGGTGAACACCTGCCTGAGGTAAACCGGGATCGACACCACGGCCACCAGTTCCTCTGTGCCGTCGAACAGCCCCGACAGCGCCGGGATCTCGGCGGTGTAACTCACGCTGCCGTCGATCTCGCGCCCTGCCGTGGTGTTCATCACCAGCTCGGCCAGCTGGTCGTAACGGTAGACCTCATGATACGCCGGATCCGCCGCCGAATAGGGCATGCTGGTGCCGTCTTCGGTCCAGGCGTAGCCCTTGACCGCGTAGTCGAGATCGAAGCTGAACAGGCCTCCGCTGGCGGGCTGTATCGTCCAGGCCTCCGACCGGGTCCGCCCGTCCGCATTGTAGCGCATCGCGGCCTCCCGGGTGATGTCGGCTGCTTCGGACAGGCCGAACGGATCGACCAGCGGCGGCACTTCGTAGATCGCAGTCACGAAGCTCCGCGCACCTTCCACCCCATCGGCCGTGCCATAGGCAACCAGCGCCATCACCGGTTGCGACGCGGGATCGGCCAGGGTGCCCTCCGCATCGGTGATCAGCAGCTTGTCGAAGAAGGACAGGATCAGGTTCGATCCCGCCACCGGTCCCTTGGGCAAGACGATCGGCGTCCAGCCTTCGGGCATCACCTCCGCGAGCGCGGCGCTGTCGACCCGGAAGGCCAGAAGCACCCGGTTTTCCACCGTGTTCTGGATCAGGGTCTCGCCCATCGCCGCCGTTGCCGTGAACAGGGCTACACTCGTCACCGCGGCCCCGAGGGCCACCTGAAACACGGTCTTGCGTGTCATGGTTTTCCCTCCGCGCGCAGGACTTGCGCAAGGTGAGTGTACCATGACTTGTCAGAGGCGGCTTTGACCGGGGTCAGGTCACGAAAAACCCCGCCTCGAAAGGCGGGGTTCCGTCTCTATCGCGGGGTATCCCCGTGTTACTTGTTGGGGTCGGCCATGAACCGCAGGTAGGGGAAGACCTCTTTCACATCGCCGAATTTCGCCTTGGCGTCGTCGGTCGACATGCTCGGCGCGACGATCACGTCGGCGCCCGGGGTCCAGTTGGCGGGGGTCCGGACCACCGAACCGTCGGTCGCCATCACCGCGTCGAGCGCGCGCAGGACTTCGGCGAAGTTGCGGCCCACCGACATCGGGTAGGTCATCGACAGGCGCAGTTTCTTGTCCGGTCCGAAGATGAAGACGACGCGTACGCTCTGGCTGTCCTCGGCGGTCTTGCCGTCCGGCAGGTAGGCGTCGGCCGGCAGCATGTCGAGCGTTTTCGACACGACCAGGTCATCGTCGGCGATGATCGGGAAGGTGGCTTCCGTGCCAGCGAAGGACGAGATGTCGCCCTTCCACTTCTTGTGGTCTTCGACGCTATCGACCGAAAGCCCGATCACCTTGACGCCGCGTTTTGCCCATTCGTCCTTGAGCTGGGCGACGGCGCCGAACTCGGTGGTGCAGATCGGCGTGAAGTCGGCCGGGTGCGAGAACAAGATCGTGTAGCTATCGCCGATGAAATCGTGGAAATCGATCTCGCCCTGGTCTGTCACGGCGTGGAAATTGGGGACGGTGTCGTTGATGCGCAGACTCATGAAGCCCTCCTGTCTTTGGTTACTTACCCCCATAGGTACGCCCTGAAATCCAGATGAAAAGGTGTGGAGCGCATAAACCCGACAAAAATGATCGGCTGCGTCGGCATGTCACGCCCTTGCAGTCACACCGAGGTGCGACGGAAGTTCGGGGACGCTGCGTTCAACCTGCAACCAACGCAGGAACGCAGCCATGTTCGGAACCGACGAATTCGGCAACAGCCGCCTCATTCCCTTCACCTTCGCCCTGGTTCTCGCCGCCCTCGGCGTCTGCCTGATCGCGACCTCGCAGACGATCTGGGGCAGCCCCGACCCGGTGGTGCTCAGCGTGCTCTACTGAAGCGGACAAAGAACGGATCAGTCTCTAACCCACCGTGATACGGGACGTGTGCACAGGAGTGGCGCCCTTTTCTTGACCAAATACTCCTGCCCTCTCGGCGATGAAATCGCCTGGCGGGTTACCGATCCGGCCAGCCGGATCGTCCAGGGGTTCAGGGGTGGAACACCCAACCTGTCAGAACGGGCATTTCGCCGAGAAGGTCATGCCTTTGCCGCCGTCGGGATGGCGCAGCCGCAGGCTTTCTGCATGCAGCATGAGCCGGGGAAAGTCACGCGCGGGCCCTTCCGCATAGAACGGGTCGCCCAGGATCGGGTGGCCGATCTCTTTCATGTGCACCCGCAGCTGATGTGACCGCCCGGTGTGCGGGTAGAGCCGCATCCGGGTCGTTCCGTCTTCGACCCGCTGCACGCGCCAGTCGGTCTGGGCCGGTTTCCCGGTCTCGAAGTTCACATGCTGCAGCGGCCGGTTCGGCCAGTCGACGATCAGCGGCAGATCCACCGTGCCGGTCTTGTCCGCGACCTCGCCCCAGACCCGGGCGACATAGGTCTTCTTCATATGCCGCCGCTCGAATTGCAGCCCGAGGTGGCGCTGGGCATGGGGGGTGAGGGCAAAGATCATCACGCCCGAGGTGTCGCGGTCGAGCCGGTGGACCAGCAGCGCCTCGGGAAAGACCTCTTGTACCCGGGCGAGCAGGCAGTCGGCCAGGTGCTCACCCTTGCCGGGCACGCTGAGCAGCCCTGCGGGTTTGTCGACCACGAGGATCTCGTGATCCTGGTGGACGATTTTCAGGGGCTCCTGCGGCGGGTCGTAGTCATCGGCACTCATGCGCCCCGTCTCGCAGAAGCCGGCGGATCAGTCCAGCAGGAGACGGGCGGCGAGCGCGGCAAAGACGACGGCGGCGAGCCGGTTCATCCACCCCGTCGCGCGGCCCAGCGCGCGGCCCGCATAGCCCGCCGCCGCACCGTAGCCGGCGGTCACGAAAAACCCGGTCACCGAAAATAGTGCGCCGAGGGTGAGGATCTGCCGCCAGACCGGCCCGGTCGCGGGATCGGTGAATTGGGGGAGAAAGGCAAGCACGAACAGCGCCACCTTGGGATTGAGCGCATTGGTGATGAAGCCCCGGGCCACCGCGCGGCGCAGATCGGTCGCCCCGGTCCGGGCGATTGCCGGTCCTGCCCGCCAGGATTTCACCGCGAGGAACAGCAGATAACCCGCGCCCGCGTAGCGCACGAGGTCATAGGCCACGGGATGGGTCTGCAGCAGCACCGCGAGCCCGGCGGCGGCCAGCACCGTGTGCAGCACCCCGCCCAACGCCACGCCGAAAGCGGCGGCAACACCGCTGCGCGGGCCGCCCGCAACGCCGGAGGCAGAGGCGAACATCACATCCGCGCCGGGCGTGAGGTTCAGAAGCAGCCCGGCTCCCAGAAAGGTGACAAGCGCCGAGGGCTCGATGCCGAGGATCATGGTATCTGCACCTCGCTGTCCGGCAGGTCGTAATAATCGGCTTTGTCCGCGGTGAAGATGTGTTTTTTCGTCCGTGTCCCAGTTGGCGTGTCCAGCGTGCCGGAGGCGACCGAGATCATGCCTTCCCCGTCCATTTCCCAGAACAGAGACGATCCGCAGACAGTGCAGAACCCGCGTTTCGCGGTTGCCGAGCTGCGATACCACGTGAGGCTGTCCGCGCTCGAAAGGCGCAATGCCGCCACCGGCGCCTGGCTGGACGACCAGTAATGCCCTGAGTTTTTGCGGCATTGGCTGCAGTGACAGGCGACACTGTCCCCGATGGGGCCGTCGATCACGTAGCGCACCGCGCCGCAGAGGCATCCGCCGGTGTGGCCCGTCATTCTTCGCGCGCCTCCTGCGGCTCGCTCGCGGCGATGTCGTAGTAATCGCCCTTGTCCGCGACGAAGATATGGCGGGCGAGGTGCATCCCGGTCGGTCCATCGACCGCGCCGAGCGCGAAATCCATGTTTCCGCTGCCGAGCGCCTGCCAGAACAGGCTCGATCCGCAGCGCGGGCAAAAGCCGCGCCGGGCTTCTGCGCTCGATTGGTACCATTTCACCGGTCCGGCGATCTCGATCCCGTCTTCGGCCACGATCGCCGCGGCCCAGACATGGCCCGACATCTTGCGGCACTGGCTGCAATGGCAGGCCGCCGGATCATGGGGCGCGCCGGTGACCGTGAACGTCACGTCGCCGCACAGGCAGGATCCTTTCAGCATCGACCGAAGACCTCCGTGAGAATAAGAGCGAGCGCGTCCGCATCCTCCTGCGTGAACGCCGCGGGCAAGTCGCTGTCGATGTCGAAGACGCCGATAAGATCGCCCGCCCCGTTCCACACCGGCAGCACGAGTTCCGAGCGGGTCGAACTGGCGCATGCGATATGGTCCGGGAAAGCGTCGACATCGTCCACGACCTGAACCTCGCCGGTGCGGGCCGCCGCGCCGCAGACGCCGCGCTCGAACGGGATGGTCAGACAGCCGTGGCCGCCCTGGTAGGGGCCGATCTTGAGCAGCCCCGGCGCGGTGACGCGGTAGAACCCGGTCCAGTCGAACCTTTCGTCGGCATGGTGCACCTCGCAGGCCAACGTGGCCATGAGCGCGACCAGGTCGGTCTCGCCGTCAGCCAGGGCCAGGATCCGTTGTCTCAGGGCGTCGTAGTCCATGATCCCGAGCCTATCGCTCAGCGTCGGCGCTCTCAACGGCAATGGTTCAGGGATTGGTAAGGCTTTTTGGCTAGGGTGCGGGTCACAGCTTATCCGTTTGAGGAGAGAGCGATGGAGCTCAGTTTCGAGGATATCGGCGATTTGCGCGTAATCGCGGTGCAGGAAGATCGCATCGATGCCGCCGTGGCGATCCAGTTCAAGGACAGGATGCGCGAGATGACAGAGACCGCGCCGCCCGGCGTGTTGCTCGATCTGTCCCAGGTCGCGTTTCTCGACTCTTCCGGCCTCGGCGCCGTGGTCGCGGCGTTCAAACAGGTCGGACCCGACCGCAAATTCGAACTGGCCGGATTGTCTCCGGCAGTCGAGAAGGTGTTCAAGCTCACCCGGATGGACAGCGTGTTCACGATCCATGCGAAGGCGAGCGATGTGACCGGGCTTCTCGCAAATGCCAGCTAGGGCGCACGCTTTCATGGGAAACGCGGATCAAACCCTGGGCTGTCGAACTGCTCCGGGTGCGCCCGCACTGCACCTCTTTTTTCAGGCCGATCCGGCCTCCGTGCGGCGCGCGCTCAAGATAGCCAAGGACGTCATCCATGACCTGGCGCTCGACCCGGACCGGACCAATGCGGTCGAGATCGTCTTGGCCGAAGTGCTCAACAATGTTGTCGAACACGCCTATTGTGAGAGCGGCCGCGGGTTGGTGGAGCTAGAAGTCGACCGCAGGCCGGCGGAGCTGGCAGTCCGTGTTTGCGACGAGGGGTTGGAAATGCCGGGCGGCAACCTGCCGTCGGGCGCGGCGCATGACCTGGACGTGTCGGCGGGCGATCTGCCGGAAGGCGGATTTGGCTGGTTTCTGATCCATGAGTTGACCGAAGACCTCGTGTATCGGCGGGTCGGCGGCCGCAACGAGCTGACCTTCCGGATGGTGCTCGATCCCGAAACGGTGGGCGGCTGAGGCACGCCGACCCTGTGATTTCACGCCATGTCCGGGCCCTTGGACGGGCCGCGCCCCGCGCTGGACCGGCTGTTAACCTTGCCGTGGTCAAATGCCCCAAAAAAGCCCGTTTGGCTCCCAATGGTGGACAGGAATCACCACGATACAGGCAAGGTAGCTGCACAAGCTCCCCTCGGTGCCGTGGTCAACAGCCCCCACCCAGTACACGGCACCGAGGAACACTCTGCAGTATGACCGCCCCCGACCCCAGCGATGCCACGCCGCGGGTCCCATAGGTTGGAATGAGTTCTCCGTTGCGCGCTTTGCGTTCGGCGGAACATGGCCACGCGTCGGCGTCGCGAATCGGCGGCCGGCCAGGCGTGGTGATCCTTTGGATCATGTGCGCCAGAGCGCCCAGCGCGCTTCCGCCGCTCCGCCGAAGCCGACACCCCGTGGCGAATCGCGGTCCGTTCAGCGCACCGCGCCGTGCGCCGCGCCATAACGGGACGCCGGACGTACCCTGCCGCACCGCGCGGCCGGGCGCGGGCTCAGTTGAGCTGGAAATGCAGGGGATACTGCCCGTCTTCGAAATCGCCGAACAATTCATCGAGATCCGGATGATTCACCGGTTCGCCGGAATAGTCGGCAACCAGGTTCTGCTCCGAGACATAGGCTACGTAGTAGCTCTGATCGTTTTCAGCGAGAAGATGGTAGAACGGCTGGTCCTTGGAAGGACGGCTGTCCTCCGGAATGGCCTCATACCATTCGTCTGTGTTCGAGAACATTGCGTCGACATCGAAGACGACCCCCCGAAAGGGATGCTTCCGGTGTCGGACGATCTGCCCGAGATGATATTTCGCACGTGTTTTTAGCATGTTTAACCGCCACCCGACTCCTTACTAAAATGTTACCAATGCCCTGTCCATGCGACGGGATGGAAATATTGGGAAACAGACTGTGAACCTTATCCTGACAGTGCTCGAAATCGTCGCGCCGGTGTTCTTGTTGGCCTCTGTCGGCTTCATCTGGGTGCGGGTCGGCGGCGAGTACCGAATCGGTTTCGTCACCCGTCTGGCGATGACCCTCGCGGTGCCTGCGCTGATCTTCACTGCGCTGATGAAGACCGAGATCGACCCGGCCGCGCTCACCACGCTGACAATCTCCGCGATCCTTGGCTACGCCATCCTGACCGTTGTCTTTCTCGTCGCGCTCAAGGTCACGGGTCTCGACATGCGGACCTATCTTGTGCCTTTGATCGTCGGCAACACCGGCAATATCGGCCTGCCGCTTGCGCTCTTCGCTTTCGGCGAGGCTGGCCTCGGTTACGCGGTGATCGTCTTCGCGGTCATGGCGATCTGGTCGTTCACCTTCGGTGTCTGGGTTGTCGCCGGCGGCGGATCGCCGGCCAAGGCGCTCAAGGAACCGCTGGTCTGGGCGACGGTGCTCGGCGGTCTGTTTCTCTGGCAGGGGTGGGAGACGCCACCGTTCCTCACCCATACGCTCGATCTCCTGGGCCAGCTCGCCATTCCGCTCATGCTGATCACGCTCGGTGTGGCGCTGGCCCGGCTGCATCCCGCCGGGCTCGGCCGCGCCTTCCTGATGTCGCTCGCCAAGTTCGTCGTCACCGTCGCGGTCGGCTGGAGCCTGGGCGACGCCGTCGGGCTCGCCCCGGTGCCGCGCGCGGTCCTGATCATTCAGCTCGCCACGCCGGTCGCCGTCACCTCCTACATGCTGGCCGAGAAGTACGGCGCCGACAGCGACGCGGTCGCCGGACTTGTGGTCACCTCGACGCTCCTGTCGGTGGTCACAATTCCGCTGCTGATCGGCGTCCTGATCTAGGCCATTTTCATGGCCAGCAAGATCGGCTAGGATGGCAAAAAACAAAATACCAAATGTTGCGAGGGGCAGATGAGCAGACTCTTTCGCGCAATCGCACTACTTCTCCTTGTCGCCTCCTGTGGCGGCAACACCGATTTCCGGGCGCCGCGCAATCTCGACGACGCCTGTTCGATCGTGCGTGAGCGTCCGAACTACCTCAAGGCCATGCAAGCCACCGAGCGCGAGTGGCAGATCCCGGTGCCGGTCCAGATGGCGATCATCTACCAGGAATCGAAATTCATCGGCAACAACCGCACGCCGATGAAATACGTGCTCGGTGTCATCCCGATGGGTCGCCAGAGCTCCGCCTATGGCTATGCCCAGGCGCTCGACGGGACCTGGGCCGAGTACCAGCAGGAGCGCGGCGGCCGGATGGCCAAGCGCGACAAGATCCATCACGCGACCGATTTCATGGGCTGGTACATG
>JAGRMP010000343.1 GCA_020441225.1 Maritimibacter sp.
GCCGCCGGTTACGCCCGCGCCAAAGGAGACCGCCATGCCCACCTTCACCGCGCTCACCACCCTCGACGGCCAGGACGCCGCCCAAGCCCTCGGCGACGCGCTCGAACTGCTCGACCCGGAACCGACCGGGGTCGGGGTGTTCGAGGTCGAGGACGGCTCGGGCCTGTGGGAGGTCGGCGGCTATTTCACCGATCCCCCCGACGAGATCGCGCTGGCGCTGCTCGCCAGGGCGCATGGGGCGAAGGATTTCACAATCTCCGAACTGCCCGAAACCGATTGGGTCGCGCATGTGAAGCGCGAGCTCAGCCCGGTCGCGGCGGGGCGGTTCTTCGTCTACGGCGCGCATGATGCCGACAAGGTCCCCGCGGGCGCGGTCGCGCTCCGGATCGAGGCGGCGATGGCCTTCGGCACCGGCCACCACGGCACCACGCTCGGCTGCCTCACGGCCCTCGACGCGATGGTGTCCGCGGGCCTGGTCAAGAAGAACGTCGCCGACATCGGCTGCGGCACCGCCGTGCTCGCGATGGCGGCCGCGCGGGTCTGGCCCAACCCGGTGCTGGCCTCCGACATCGACGAGGTCGCGGTCGAGGTCGCCCGCGCCAATACCGCCGCCAACGGGCTTGCCGACCGGGTGCATGTGATCGAGGCCGCCGGCTTCGACCATCCCGACTTTGCCGCCGCCGCGCCCTTCGATCTGGTCTTCGCCAATATCCTCAAGGGCCCCCTGATCGCGCTCGCCCCCGACATGGCCCGTCACATTTCGCCCGGTGGGCACGCGATCCTCTCCGGCATCCTCAACCCCCAGGCCGACACGGTGGTCGGCTGCTACGAAACCGAAGGATTCAAGGCGATCGAGCGCCGCGAATTCGGCGATTGGACCACTTTGGTGCTCGAAAACGGCCTGTAACGGAAACCCATTGTTTCGGCCGACCCCCCCGTTTGCCGCCTTCCTGCCACAATTCCGTCCCCGACCCGCCACAATGTGGCGCGATCTTAGCCAGATCAAGGACATGGCCAAGACAGCTCGGTGACGGGCGTCGACGCCGGAGATGACGGAGTTCGACATGACGGATGCCAACTACGCCCGCTTCAACCAGCGCCTCAACGAGATCGAGTCTCGTCACCGGGGCCAGACCTCCGGCTTTGTCCGGCTGGTGGAACGCAACGGGATCCTCGCCCCGGCCGAACCGAAACGCGGCCGTCGTGGCCTGCCGGTGCGCGGTATCGTCCTGTCGCTGCTCGCGTTTCTCGGCTTCAAGGGCGTGCTTCTGGCCCAGCTCGGCGCCGTGACCTACGTCAGCCGCGTGGCCCAGCTCGAAGCCGGCACCATCGTCGAACAGATGGGCGCCTGGGCGATGCGCGCCGACCCGGTGACCCTGTGGATCGCCGATATGGTCAGCCAGGTGCTCTGAGACCCGTCAGGGCGGCACATCGGGCAGCACAGGCAAGAGACATTCCGGCAATCGCGCCCTTTCTGCGCTGCGGTTGCCGTCTGGTCGCGGCAAACGACAGCCCATTCGTATCCGGTCAGGGGACTGCACCGCCGCGGGTGACCGGTCAAAGAGACCGGGCGAAGATACGGGGATCTGGGGAAGGAACAGAACCTTGGTGTGCGCTGGCGCGGTCTGGGACCGTCGCCGGCGCATGTCGTTCAGCCCGGCAGATCCACTTCCACCAACCCCAGCTCGCGCGCGCTCTCGGTCGACAGGATCGCCGAGTTCAGCCCGCGCCCGACCTGGTAGGCGCGGATCGCGGCCCGGGTCTGGGCATCGAGCGTGCCCGACACCGCGCCGGTATAGATCCCCCGGGTCTTCAACGCGCGCTGGATGCTGGCGATGAAATCCGGGGTCCAGCGCGGCGGGCAGGGGGTCTCGAAATAGATCGGCTCGCGCCCGGTCACCAGCTTCTGGGTCTTGCGCTCTTCATATTGCGGCGGCACGAGCACGTTGCCGTCCGCGCCGAACTGGGCCTCGGCGACCAGCACCCGTTCGGTCACATGTTCGATCACGCCCGGGGTGACATCCTTGCCGTAACAGGCATCGGGCCGCGCATCGGGGGGGGCGAGGGCGAAATCGGTGATGATCACCTCGTCGCCGAGGTCGAGCTTGTCGGTGGTTTCGGGCGCGAGCGCGCAGGCGGCCAGCAGGCTCGCCAGCAAGCCCGCCGATACCAGCCCGGCGCTGCGGGTCGGATCTATGTGTCTGTGGTTCATCTGCTCGTTGCCTTTTCGGGCGGCCTGTGCGGGCGTCGGTTCTTGGGACCGTTGGCGCAAAGATAACGGGTTTGCCCGCCTGCGCCCAGTCCCTGTTTTCTGTCGATGCGGGACGCCGCCTGGAACGCGCCCGGGACGCGGTTTTATGAAAACCGCGTGACAAAACCTTTGTGAAAGGTTTTGGGCCCGGCCTTACCCCTCCGGCGGTGCCGCCAGCGTGTCGAGCAGCGGCGAAATGTCCTCGATCGTCTCGGCGATGATCTGCACCACCCCGCTTTCGCGCTGCAGCCGCCCGGTCACCCTGAGCGCGCGGCCGGCGACCACCGCCCGGCGGTAGCG
>JAGRMP010000344.1 GCA_020441225.1 Maritimibacter sp.
TCGAAATTCACCCGCACCTCCTGCGCGCCCTCGATGCGCAGGGTGCCGTTCGGCATGACCTCCACGACCGTGGCCGCGATGCGCAGGGTCAGCGCCTCGCTGCGCCGCACGGTGCCCTGGCCCGAGGATTGCCCCGAGGAGCCGAGATTGACGGCCTCGCCCATCGACGCGCCCTCTGGCAGCTCTCCGTCGATCCGCTGCGGAATGCCGAAGAACTGCGGGATGCCCATGGTTTCGGACCCCGCGCGAGACCGTTCGCTGGCGTTCGAGATCTCGGCGCTTTCGTCGATCTCGATGACCACGGTCAGGATGTCGCCACGGCGGCTGGCGCGCCGGTCGCCCAGAAGCGACTGCTGCCCGCCGGACCAGAGCGAGGCCGCCCGGACCGGACCGTCCTCTTCGAGGCTGACCGGCAGGCCCTCGGTGCTCATCGCGAAATACTGGTTGCTGCCGGTGGTGGGCTCGAAATCCGGGCGGCGGCCCACCTCTTCCAGCCGACTGCACCCACCGGCGAGGGCAACGAGGAAAAGGCAGGTCAGGATGGGCTTGGACATTGGCATTCCTTCAGAATCCCGTGGAGACTTCGGCCAGACCGGGCGACAGGACTGTGGCCGTGACGGTCGTGCGCGACGACAGGTTGATGACCCGCAGCCGCTCGCCCACACCCGCGCGATCCATGGCGCGGCCCTCGGTCACGATCAGCAGGCCGCCCTGGTTGAACTGCAGGGTGACGATGTCATTGCGTTCGATCACCGCGGGGGGCTGCAGGTCCGACGCGCGGATCGGGCGGCCCGGGTAGAGATTGACCCGCGCCTCCATCCCGAGCGCCTCGGCCGGGTCCGACAGGGCGCCGGGCGTGTCGCCGTCCACCGTTATAAGGTCGGCGGGGCCGATCAGCGTCAGCGCCCGGATCGGGCCCGCAGCCACGAGGGTTTCGGCGCCGAGAGGGCCGGAAAAGAGCAGCACGAGAAGCAGCCAGCGCATCTTAGCGGATCTGCGTGGTGGCGCCGAGCATCTGGTCGGCGGCGGTGATCACCTTGGCGTTCAACTCGTAGCCGCGCTGCGCCTTGATCATCTCGGTCAGTTCGCGCACCGGATCGACGCTGCTTTCCTCCAGATATCCCTGACGCAACATGCCCAGCCCGTCCTCGCCCGGGACCGATTGCAGAGCCGGGCCCGAAGCCTCGGTTTCGACGAACAGGTTAGACCCCAGGGCTTCCAGCCCGCGTTCGTTGGTAAACCCCGCCAGCGTCAGCTGGCCCAGCCGTTCGGGTTCGACCCGGTCAGCGAAATAGCCCCAGATCTCGCCTTCGGCATTGATCGAGATCTGCCGCACATCGGTCGGAATGGTGATACCCGGCGCCACCTCGTGCCCGTCCGAGGTCACGATCAACCCCTCGCCGTTGCGTTTGAGACCACCGTCGCGGGTATAGGCCGCGCGCCCGTCCGGCAATGTGACCTCGAACCAGCCACGCCCCTCGATCGCAAGATCCAGATCGCCGCCGGTCATCGCCACGCTACCTTGCTGCACCTGCATCGACACGGCGGCAGGCCGGGCACCAAGCCCCAGTTGCACACCGGTCGGCACCACCGTGCCGTCGGCCGCGGAGATCGTGCCGGCGCGGGTATGCTGCTGATAATGCAGGTCGGCGAATTCGGCGCGGCGCGCGTTATAGGCGGTGGTCGACATGTTGGCGAGGTTGTTGGCCACGGTATCGACGCGCATTTGCTGGGCGCTCATGCCGGTGGCGGCGATCTGTAGGGCACGCATGGGGAACTCCTATCGGGAAAGGGTCTGGACGACGTTGCGAATGCGTTCGTCCTCGCGGTCCAGGAATTTCTGGCCGCTTTCATAGGCGCGCTGCACCTGGATCATGCGCGCCATCTCGGAAATCGGATTGACGTTCGAGTCCTCCAGAAACCCCTGCATCACGGCGGCATCGGTCACCGGCACCAGGGGGCCGTCGGCCGCGTGCAGAACACCGGTCGACCGGCTCAACTGCGCGGGGTCTTCGGGCCGCATCAGGCCGATCTGACCCAGCGGCTGCCCGTCGGCGGACACCGTGCCGTCGCGGGCGATGCTGACCTGCCCGGCCTCGGCGGGCACGAAAACCGGCGCACCGCCGATATCCAGCAGGCGATGGCCGTCCGGAGTAACCATCTCGCCCGCGGCATTGGTCGAGAAATGCCCGGCGCGCGTCAGCCGTTCGCCATCCGGGGTCTCGATCAG
>JAGRMP010000345.1:0-736 GCA_020441225.1 Maritimibacter sp.
GGCCCGAGTTCAAGGGCCGCGACGGTTGCCGCACGCCGATGGTCTGGGAACGCGACAACGCCCAGGGCGGGTTCTCGAACGCGCCGCGCACCTGGCTGCCGGTGGCGAGCGAGCATCTCGGCCTCGCCGTTGAGGCGGCCGAGGACGATCCGGCGGCGCTGTTGCACCATTACCGGCGCGTGATCGCCTTCCGCCACGCCCATCCGGCGCTGATGAAAGGCACGATCGAAGACCTCAGGGTCGAGGGCGATGTGATCAGTTTCATCCGCCGCCTTGACGACGAGACAGTGTATTTCGCGCTCAACATGGGCGAGGAACCGGTACAACTGACCGTGCCGAAGGGCCTTTGGACCCAGGTCGGACTTGAACTGAACAGCGCTCACCCGGGCGCGGACGGGAGCGTGCACCTGGCCCATTGGCAGCCGTGCATCATGCTCGAAACCCAAGAGCGTGAATAAGGGGAGGAAGAGATGGCTGAGCTCAAAATGAAAGGCGTGGGCAAGACCTACGGCGGCAAGGTCGAGGTCCTGAAGGGCATCGACATGGATATCAAGACCGGCGAACTGATCGTCTTTGTCGGTCCCTCCGGCTGCGGCAAGTCCACGCTTCTGCGCATGGTCGCCGGGCTCGAGAAGATCACCAGCGGCACGCTGGAGATCGACGGTGCGGTGATGAACGACGTGCCTCCCTCCCAGCGCGGCATCGCCATGGTGTTCCAGTCCTACGCGCTCTACCC
>JAGRMP010000345.1:743-7112 GCA_020441225.1 Maritimibacter sp.
TACGACAACATGGCCTTCGCGCTCAGGATCGCCAAGAAAACCAAGGAAGAGATCGACGCGGCGGTTAAGAAAGCGGCCAATATCCTGCAGCTCGAACCGTTCCTCGACCGGCTGCCCAAAGCGCTCTCGGGCGGCCAGCGCCAGCGCGTCGCCATCGGCCGCGCCATCGTGCGCGACCCCAAGGTCTACCTTTTCGACGAACCGCTCTCGAACCTCGACGCGGCGCTGAGGGTCGCGACCCGGATCCAGATCGCCGAGCTCAAGGAGGCGATGCCGAACTCGACGATGATCTACGTCACCCACGACCAGGTCGAGGCGATGACGCTTGCCGACAAGATCGTGGTGCTCGCCAACAAGGGCATCGCCCAGATGGGCAGCCCGCTCGAGCTCTACGAACGGCCCGACAACGAGTTCGTCGCCCAGTTCATCGGCTCACCGGCGATGAACCTGCTGCCCGGCGAGATCACGGCGACCGGCAAACAGACCACGATCAACCTGCACCACGGCCACGACGCGGTGGCCGATGTCGTGACCCAGGCCGCCGAGAAAGGCTGGAAGGTCAACGTCGGCGTCCGGCCCGAGGATTTCCGCATGGCCGAGGAAGGCGATCACGTTTTCTACGAGGGCACGGTCGACTATCTCGAAGCCCTGGGCGAGGTGACGCTTCTGTACTTCAAGGTCCAGGCCGGCCAGGAGGGCCTGATCGCGAAGCTCCCGGGCATCCAGAACGATCTGCGCGGCGCGACGGTGAAACTGACCGCCGATCCGCAGAAGGTCCAGATCTTCCACGAGGGCAAATCGCTGCGCACCCGCTGAGCCCGTCTGAGCACAGGGATTGCGCACAGACCTGTGCGCACCGGCGCCCGCGGTGACATCACCGCGGGCGTTGCCGTTTGTGCCCGAAGCGGGGACGGGCGGGCAGGTGCGGCAAGACCGCGCCTTGATCTGCCCGGACATTGAACCAAATCAATGTCATTGTCCCACTAAGGTGCGAAACCCGTGTCAGGGGACCCAATGACCACGCGCATTTTTCATACCCAAGGGATCACCAAGGTCTACCGCACCGGCGACGTCGAGGTGCAGGCTTTGCGCGGGGTCGACATGGAGCTCTTCATCGGTGAGTTCACCGTCCTGCTCGGGGCCTCCGGCTCCGGCAAGTCGACGCTGCTCAACATCCTCGGCGGGCTCGACCGGGCGACTGCGGGGGTGGCCTGGTTCACGGACCACGAGCTGACCGCGATGCGCGAGCGCGAGCTCACCCGCTACCGGCGCGACCATGTCGGCTTCGTCTTCCAGTTCTACAACCTCGTGCCCTCGCTCACCGCGCGCGAGAACGTCGCCCTCGTGACCGAGGTGGCGAAGGATCCGATGACCCCCGAAGAGGCGTTGGAACGGGTCGGTCTCGATCACCGGATGGACCATTTCCCGGCCGAGATGTCGGGCGGCGAGCAGCAGCGCGTCGCCATCGCCCGCGCCATCGCCAAGCGTCCCGAGGTGCTGCTCTGCGACGAGCCCACCGGCGCGCTCGATTCGAAGACCGGTGTGCAGGTCCTCGAGGCGCTGGACAGGATCAACGACGACCTCGGCACCACCACGGTCATCATCACCCACAACGCCGGCATCCGGAAGATGGCACATCGGGTGATCTACGTCGCCGACGGCAACATTGCCTCGGTCGAGGTCAACGAGAACCGCATCGAACCAAGCGAAATCGTCTGGTAACCCCATGCGCGCCTTGGATAAAAAACTGTTTCGCGATATCCGCCGCCTCTGGGCGCAGTCGCTCGCCATTGCCCTCGTGCTTGCTTCGGGCGTGATGGTCATGGTGATGAGCTTCGGCGCCCAGCGCTCGCTCAGCGAGACCCGCGACACCTATTACGAACGCGCCCGCTTCGCCGATGTCTGGTCCGACGCCTCTCGCGCGCCGATGTCGCTGGTGCCCGAGATCGCGGCCATCGAGGGCGTCTCGCGGGTCGAGGCGCGGATCAGCGAATTTGCCATCCTCGACATCGCCGGTCTCGACAGCCCCGCCATGGGCCAGATCATCTCGATCCCGCCCGCGGGCGAGCCGCAGATGAACCGGCTGATCCTGCGCGCAGGCCGCCTCCCCGAAGCGGGGCGGCAGGACGAGGTGGTGGTCAACGAGGCCTTTGCCACCGCCCACGGTTTCACCCCCGGCGACAGCTTCGGCGTCACCCTCAACGGCCAGAAGCGCACGGTCACGATCACCGGGATCGTGCTCAGCCCGGAGTTCATCTACACCATCGGCCCCGGTTCGCTCATGCCCGACGACAAGCGCTTCGGCATCCTGTGGATGTCCGAAGACGTGCTCGCCGCCGCATTCAACCTCTCGGGCGCCTTCAACTCGGTCACCCTCGGCGTCACCCGCGGCACCGATGTCGAACAGGTCAAGGACGCGCTCGAAACCCTGCTCAAACCCTATGGCGGCACCGGGCCCTACGGCCGCAAGGACCAGACGTCCAACGCGTTTCTCGACGGCGAACTGCAGCAATGGGACATGATGGTCCGCGTCCTGCCGCCGATCTTCCTGGTCATCACCACCTTCCTCGTCAACATGGTGCTGGGCCGCCTCGTCGCGCTCGAACGCGAACAGATCGGGCTCTTGAAGGCGCTGGGCTACGGCGCACTCGAAATCGCCTGGCATTACCTCAAGCTCGCGCTCTTGATCGGCGCGGTCGGCGTGGTGATCGGCTGGGCGACGGGCTACTGGGCTTCGATCGGCATTGCCACCGTATACGGCCAGTTCTTCCACTTCCCCTATCTCGTCTTCCTGCAATACCCCGCGGTCTATGCGCTGTCCGCCACCACCGGGCTGGCGGCGGCGATGCTGGGGGCGGTCTTCGCCGTGCGCCGGGTGGTGGGCCTGAGCCCCGCCGTCGCCATGAGCCCGCCTGCGCCCACGCGCTTTCGCCGCGGTCTGTTCGACCGGTTGATCGGCTTCTTCCAGCCGCGCCAGCCCACCATGATGATCCTGCGCGCCATCGGCCGCTGGCCGGTGCGCGCCGCCTTCACCACCCTCGGCATCTCGATGTCGGCGGCGATGATCGTCTCGGGTCTGTTCATGCTGGACAGTTTCGACGAGCTGCTCGACGTGGCCTTTGTCCAGGTCAACCGGCAGGACGCGATCCTGACCTTCCCGATCAACCGGCCCGAAACGGTGTTGGAAGATGTCGCCAACCTGCCCGGCGTCATGGCCGCGGAAGGGGCCTTCGCCACACCTGCGCGGCTCTACCATTCCTCGCGCACCCGCACGATCGCCATCGAGGGCCGGCGCGAGACCAACACGCTCGCCCGCGTCTTCGACGGCGCCACCGGCACCGAGATCCGGCCCGAAAACGGGATCGTGCTGGAAGCGCGGCTCGCCAATCACCTCGACGCAAGGGTGGGCGACGTGATCGAGGTCGAGTTCCTGCAGCGCGACGACCGGCGCCACAGGGTCGTGCTAACCGGCACGGTGCAGACCTTCTTCGGTCTCGGCGCCTATATGGACCAGGACGAGCTTGCCGCGATGCTCGGCCAGGTGCCGCAGGTGACGCTCGCCAACGTGATGATCGACGANNACGAAGCCCGGCAGGACGCGCTCTACGATGCGGTCAAGGCGGCGCCCGGCCTCTCGGGCATCACGCTCATGAGCCAGGTGCGCAACAGCTTTGACGAGACCATGGCCGAAAGCGCCTGGATCTCGGTGACCGTCTTTACCCTCGTCGCCTCGCTCATTGCCGTCGGCGTCGTCTACAACTCGGCGCGCATCCTGCTCAGCGAACGCGCGCGCGAGCTCGCGTCCTTGCGCATCCTCGGCTTTACCCGCGGCGAGGTCAGCTACATCCTGCTCGGCGAGCTGTTCCTGCTCACCGCGGCCGCGATCCCGCTCGGGCTGTGGATCGGCCACGGCATGGCCGCCGGCATGGTCGCGAGCTTCGACAGCGATCTCTACTCGATCCCGCTCATCATCACCCAAAAGACATATGCCCGCGCCGCGCTGGTCGTGGCCGGGGCCTCTGTCGCCTCGGCGCTGATCGTGCGCCGCCGGATCGACAGGATGGACCTCGTCGCGGTCATGAAAACAAGGGAGTAAACCTGATGGCACTCAAGGTCAGGACCATTCTTTTCGGCGCGGCGGTGGTCGCGGGGCTCGGCGCGCTCGGCTACGAGATGACCCGGCCGGAACAGGTCCCCGTCGATCTCGAAACGCTCGCGACCGGTCCGCTCGAAGTGACGGTGAATGCCGACGGCATGACCCGGATCAAGGATGTCTTCGACGTCTCCGCGCCGGTCTCGGGCCGGGTGCTGCGCTCGCCGGTGGCGATCGGCGACCGGGTGGTCGCCCACGAGACCGTTGTCGCGCGGATCGAGCCGGGCGAGCCCGCGTTCCTCGACGACCGGGCCCGCGCCCAGGCCGAGGCGGCGGTGGCCCAGGCGCAGGCGGCGCTGGCGCTGTCTGAGGCCGATGTGCGCGCCGCCGAGGCGGATCTGAACAACGCCCAGCGCACCTTCGACCGGGTGCTGGCGCTCAACGACCGTGCCGCCGCCTCCGACGCCCAGCTCGAACAGGCCGAGGTCGGGCTCGACGTGGCGGCCGCGAAATACGATTCGGCCCTCGCCACCCTCAAGATGCGCGACAGCGAGGTCGCCGCGGCCAAGGCGGTGCTGATCGAGCCCGACGGCACGGATGCCGCCCATGACAACTCGGATTGCTGTATTGCGCTCACCGCGCCGGTCTCGGGCCAGGTGCTTGCGGTCGAGAACGAAAGTGCGCGGCCGGTGGCGGCTGGCGCGCCGCTGCTCACCATCGGGCCGAAGAACGATCTCGAGATCACCGTCGATCTGCTCTCGACCGACGCGGTGCGCATCGCGCCGGGCGCGCGCGCCTATGTCGAGCGCTGGGGCGGCTCTCAGACCCTCGAAGCGGTGGTGCGCGAGATCGAGCCCGCCGCCTTCACCAAGGTGTCGGCGCTCGGGATCGAGGAGCAGCGGGTCAAGGTTCTGCTCGATTTCACCACCCCCGAAAAGGACCGTCCGGCGCTCGGGCACAATTACCGGGTCTACCTGCGGATCGTCGAATGGTCCGGTGAAGACGTGCTCCGGCTGCCGATCAGCGCGCTGTTCCGCGAGAACGGCGACTGGGCCGTTTTTACCGTGAAGCAGGGCGCCGCGGCACTCGCCAAGGTCGACATCGGCCGGCGCAACACGGAAATGGCCGAGGTTCTGGGCGGGCTCGCGGCCGGGGATGCGGTCATCACCCATCCCTCCGACAGGGTCGCCGACGGCGTGCTTGTGATCGACCGGACAACCCTAGAATAGCCCTGTTTCCGGCCTCATTTCGGCCATGGGGCAGGGCAAAAATGCCGTGGACGGGGCGGCGTTAGCCCCCCGGTAACCGCCAATGGGTTATCAGGAGGTGACAATCATTTGCGCCGGCCGGGCCTTGAAGCCCCCGGTGTGCAACATTAGGATTCGCCAGAACCGGGAAGATGACCCGGCCCCAGATAGGTAAGGCAGGCGACATGAACGACCCCCTCGAGATATACAACAACACCCTCGTGCCCATGGTGGTCGAACAGACCAGCCGCGGCGAACGCGCCTACGATATCTTTTCGCGCCTGCTCAAGGAGCGGATCATTTTCGTCAACGGCCCGGTGCATGACGGGATGTCGACGCTGATCTGCGCCCAGCTCCTGTTCCTCGAGGCCGAGAACCCGTCGAAAGAGATCGCGATGTACATCAACTCGCCCGGCGGCGTGGTGACCTCGGGTCTCTCGATCTACGACACGATGCAATATATCCGGCCCAAGGTCTCGACGCTCGTCATCGGCCAGGCCGCCTCGATGGGCTCGGTGCTCGCGGTCGGCGGCGAGAAAGGCATGCGCTTCTCGCTGCCGAACTCGCGGATCATGGTCCACCAGCCCTCGGGCGGGTTCCAGGGCCAGGCGACCGACATCATGATCCACGCGGCCGAGACCCAGAAGGTCAAGGACAAGCTGATCGACATCTACGTCAAGCACACCGGCAACGACCGCGACACCGTCTACGCGGCACTGGAACGCGACAATTTCATGTCGCCCGAAGAGGCCAAGGACTGGGGCCATATCGATGAAATCCTCGAAACCCGGCCGAAGCCGGAGGGCGAGGACTGATCGGCCTGCCCGTGATCTGTGGCCGCTTGGCCACGGGGGCCGGGCAAACCGGGTTGTGCCTGAATCCCGCCTGCCCTAATCTTGGGCGGGTGGGGACTAGAAGGCCCTGCGGGGCGAGAAACGGAACGGGGCGGCAGAATTCAGCACCCCAGGGAAACTGACATTATGGCCAATACCTCCTCCGGCGGTGACAGCAAGAACACCCTCTACTGCT
>JAGRMP010000031.1:0-2228 GCA_020441225.1 Maritimibacter sp.
GGCATGGGGTCTGGATCATGCGCGCTGTCAGCGACGATGGGATCGAGAAACTTCTGGTCACGGCCCGGACCCGAACCTCGCGCAACGACATCAAGATCCGCGAGATCAAGACCGTCACCGGGGTCATCTCCTTCCTGCAAGGGATCGGTTTCTCGCACGCCGACGTGCCTCTGGAAGAGGGCAAGCGGACGGTTCACAAACTCTCCAGCGAAGAGATGGCTGCCAGCCGGGCTTAGCGCCCTTTTCCTTTCCTACCTGGGCCTCCCGGCATCGGCAGACATGGTCCTGGTGATGGCGGGGGACGGTTCTCTTTCGCCGTCGCGCGCCCAGGAGCGGTTCGCGCGCAACTACAATGACGGGGTTGGCGTTGGCTCGGCTTCGGACGGTTTGCGCATCTTGGGCGAGGAGCGCCGCACTGAGCGACGTGAAGGGGTGCGCGTCGCGGCGATGATCCCTCGCGCGCTCACACCACGCCCGGATATCCTCGCCGCGATCGAGGAGACCGGACTGCGCTATGCGAGCCACCCTGGGCTCCGTGCAGCCGATATCACCGTCACGGACTGGCTCCACCTCTATCGCGCCAATATCGAGATCGAGAGTGCGTACAATCCGCACGCCGTCTCCCATGTCGGGGCGGTCGGGCTCGGGCAGTTGATGCCCGATACAGCCCGCGCTCTTGCCGTCGACCCCCATGATTGGAAACAGAACCTCGACGGCTCCGCGCGTTACCTCGCCCTGATGTTGGCCGAGTTTGGCGACGCGCGACTCGCGCTCGCCGCCTACAATGCCGGACCCGACGCCGTGCGCGAGCATTCCGGCATTCCACCGTTTCGAGAAACCCAAAACCACGTCCAGCGGGTGCTGGCCGTCTTCAACCGGCTGGAAGGAGCGTCCCCATGAAGCCATTGACGAAATCCCTGATCACCCTTGCCGCTCTCCTCATCGTTGCGGCAGAACCGGCCCTGGCCCAGAGCATCGACCTCTCACCGATTCAGAGC
Source organism: Maritimibacter sp. (assembly GCA_020441225.1). The sequence continues at coordinate 999 of JAGRMP010000031.1, forward strand.
TTGCTTCAGGGCATCGTGGACGCGCTGACCGGACCGCTTGGAGTCGTCATCGCCACCCTCGCGGTCCTCGGCGTGTTCCTCAGCTGGTTCTTCAACATCATCGATCTGCGCCAAGCCCTCTGGGTGCTGGTGGGCATCGCGGGTGTTGCGGCCGCGCCGACCATCGTTGCCGCCGTCTTCGGGTCGTGAGAGGAGGCGAACGTGGCCGAACGATCGCCGCTCTTTCTGGGCCTCGTACGCCCGCCCAAGCTCCTCGGCCTGCCGATCATGTATGCCATGGTCTGGCTCTTCGGCTCTGTGCTGCTCTTCGTCTGGGTGCAGCACCTGGTTGTCCTGGGCATCACGGCGGTGCTCTATCCGGTTCTCTGGAAAGCGGCTGACTGGGATCCGCGTTTCATCGACGTGATGATGACGGCGATGCAGGAGACGCCGCCGACGCGGAACCGGTCCATCCACGGGGGCGATAGCTATGCGCCATAGTGAAGCCCTGGACGAGACCGTCGATGAACGCACCCTCATGCCGGCCTGGTATGCCCGCGAGAAACGCCTCGCGCACATGCTGCCCTATGTCAGCCTCGTCGATGATCAGACAGTCCGCACCCGGGTCAACGAACTCTTCCAATGCATCCGCCTGAGCGGGGTGAACAGCTACACCACGGACGACGCCTATCTCGACAAGGTGACGGCGCTCTTTGCCCGGATCATCGCGCAGCTGGGCCCCGAGTTCAGCTACTACGTGCACAAGGTCTCGAAGTCGATCACGCCGGACCTGCTCCCGGTCAAGGGGGACGGCTTCGCTCACGCCGTGGATGATGCCTGGCGCGCAAAGCTGGCCTCGGCAGGTCTCCGGGACAAGACCCTCACACTCACAATCATCCACCGCCCGACGCCCAGTAGTTTTCTTGGTTTCGTGAACCGTTCCGCACCGGAACGCTTTAAGGCGGAGACCGCGAAACGGATCAGGCGCCTCAACGAGGCGGTCGGGGTCTTCACCTCCGGCCTGGCGGAACTCAAGCCCCGCATCCTTTCAGCAGCTTCTGGCGAGTTGGTTGGATTCCTCGGCGCGCTCAACACGGGCCGCGAGTTGCCGCTTTACCCCGCCAACCGCTACGGGTTTCTGGCTTACAACATTGCCAACACTCGCGTGACGTTTCTCGAAGATCACTTCGAGCTTTCCAATGGCGTTGTCGGCCATCGCTTCGGCAAGAGCTTCACCATCGGCGAATATGC
>JAGRMP010000031.1:2275-2941 GCA_020441225.1 Maritimibacter sp.
TGATCGTCACGCATTCCTTCACGCCGATCAATTCAAACCTGATGGCGGGCCGGATCAAACGCCAGAAGCGTCAAATGCAGGCCTCTCAGGATGCCGCTCTTTCGCTCCTCGAGGCGCTCGACATCGCGCACGACGATCTTGAGGCCAAACGCCAAAGCTTCGGTGAGCACCACATGGTCGTGACGGTCTTCAGTGACAGTCTTGACGAGTTGCAGTCCCTCGGAGCCGAGATCGTGAACGCCGCGGCCGCCGAGGGCGTGAAGATGATCGGCGAGCGGATGGCCGCGAAATCTCACTACTTCAGCCAGCATCCGGGCAACCAGCCAAAACGGGTCCGCGCCAGTGCCGTCACCAACCGCAACTTTGCGGACTTCGCAGCACTTCACCGGACGCAACTCGGCAAGGAAAAACACCAGCTTCCCTGGGGCCAGGAGATTACACTCTTCCCGACCCCGGAGCAGAGCGCCTACCGGTTCTCCTACCACGAGCAGGGCAGCCCCGAGACGGAGCCCACCAGCGGCCACACCCTCATTCTAGGCCGCCCCGGTTCCGGCAAGTCCGTCCTCTCGGCCTTCCTCATGACGCAAGCCCGGCGGGTCGGCGCGCGCATCTTCGTTTTCGACTACCGGCTCGGGATGGAAATGGCCGTCCGCGCCAATGGCGGGC
>JAGRMP010000346.1 GCA_020441225.1 Maritimibacter sp.
TTCATCAGCTTCATCGCCGCCGAGAAGCCGATGGTCGAGCCGCCGTCGCCCCAGAGCAGCAGCGCCGCGGCGACGCCGACGAAACCGATCGCGCCGAATACCCGCTGGCCGGTGAACAGCATCAGCATCATCGTCGAGAACATCAGGATGGCGATCATCTCGTAGGACATCAGGCGGTTTCCCCCTTGCCCGCGGGGGCGTCGTCATCGGGGCAGTCGTAGAGCCCCTTGATGCGCAGGATGTCCTTGATGAATTCCGAGATCGCCTGCAGCAGCATCAGCGTGAGCCCCGCGGTCATGACCACCTTGATCGGCCAGAGATAGGGCCGCCAGGCCGTGGGGCTGCGTTCGCCACCGTACTGGAACGAATAGATCGTGCTGTCGACCGCGCCCCAGACCATGACGCCGAGGTAGAAGATCAGGAAGAACACGGTGAAAGCATCGACCCAGGCCTTGGTACAGGGCCGCCAGGCGCCGTAGAACAGATCCATCCGCACGTTGGAGCCCATCTGGATCGAATAGGGTCCGCCGAGGATGTAATAGGCCACCATGGCGAACTGGGCCATTTCCAGCGTCCAGAGCGACGGCAGGAAAAAGGTCTTGGAGATCGACGACCAGAGCAGGATGCCCATCATCACGAAGATCCCGTACATCATGATCCGGCCGAGCCGGTAATTGACGGCATCGACGATACGGATGTAGCCATAGGCGAAACCGAGCATCAGGCCGCTCCTTCCAGGACGATGCCGAAGCGGTCGAGCGCATGGGCGATGTTGCGCGACAGGACCCGGGTGACGCTCTCGCGACCGACCGGGTCGAGGAGCAGGTCGTTGCGCACCTCGATCATCGCATTTGGCAGCCCGCGCGACACCGCGTGGCGCCGGAGCGTATGGGTCACGCCGTCCTCCGGCCCGTAAGGCTCGTTCCCACGCACGACGAACCGGCCCCAATCCTGTGCGAGCAGCGCGTCGGAGAGCTGTGTGTCGCGGTCGTAGAGAATGCCGATCTGCACCGAACGCGGCTTGCCGAAATAGACCGGCGTGAAGCTGTGCAGGGTGAGGATAGCCTGCGGCTCGGCCCGGTCGATGGCCGCCTCCACCGCCGCGACCCAGGGTGCGTAGACCGCGGCGACCCGCGCTGCCCGGTCCGCATCGCTGAGATCGCGGTTGCCGGGGATGGCATGAAGCTCGCTGCGGGCGGGGATCGCGTCGGCGGCCTCGGGCGGACGGTTGCAATCGTAGACCAGCCGCGACACGGCACCGGCAACGAGCGGCAGGCCCCAGTCCGACGCCAGGCGCTGCGCCAGATCCAGTGCGCCCGGGTCCCAGGCGACGTGGCTCGTCCGCGTGGCCTCGTCGATCCCGAGATCGCCGAAGGCCGCGGGGAAATGGTTGGAGGCATGTTCGCACAACAACAGCACCGGCGCCCGGCCTTCGGGGCCGAAGCACGTCACCGCCTCGAATGCTGCTCCCGTCTGCGACATGCGCCCTCGCCCGTTGGTCCTGCCCAAGGCTGTCTCCGGGCGACGGTCCCTGTCAACCGAATTCTGAAAACTTTTCTTCGCTCGATTTCATCGTGAAACTATGTTTACATTCCGGTCAGGCCTGCGCAGACCCCGCCGAAGGATTAGGCATTTGGATGACACGGTTCAGGACAAGCTGAACGCCCTGTTTCCGGCCCTGACCCGGGCCGAGAAACAGCTCGCCGGCGTGATCTGCGAAAACTACCCCGTCTCCGGCATGGGTTCGATCACCCGGCTGGCCGAGGCCGCCTCGGTCTCGACGCCGACGGTCGCGCGGATGGTTCAGAAACTGGGCTATTCCGGATTCCCCGAGTTCCAGGCGGCGCTGCGCGAAGAGCTCGAAGCGCGGATGTCGAGCCCGATCGAGAAACACGAGGCCTGGTCGCAGCACGCGCCCGAGAGCCATATGCTCAACCGTTTCGCGGACGCGGTTCTCGGCAATATCCGCCAGACGCTGGCGCAGGTCGATCCGGTCGAATTCGACGCCGCCACCGCGCTGCTCGCCGATCCCGGGCGCGACGTGTTCATCACCGGCGGGCGCGTCACCCATGCGCTGTCCGACTATCTCGAACTGCACCTGCAGGTGATCCGGCGCGGTGTGCACCATGTGCGGCGCAATTCGTCCGGGTGGAGCCATGCGCTGCTCGACATCCGGCCCGGCGACGTGCTGGTGATCTACGATATCCGCCGCTACGAGAACGCCGCGCTCGACATGGCGCGGATGGCCCGCGAACGCGGCGCCAAGGTGGTATTGTTCACCGATCAGTGGCTGTCGCCGGCGCAGGCCTTCGCCGACCACAGTTTCGCCGCCCGGATCGAAGCGCCCTCGGCCTGGGACAGCTCGGCGGCGCTCCTGCTGCTGACCGAGACGCTGATCGCGGCGGTTCAGGAGACCCTCTGGGAGACCACACGGGCCCGTATGGCCGACCTCGAAACGGTGTTCGACCGCACCACGGTGTTCCGCAAGTTCCAGTAGCCGCGCGCGGGGCGGAGGGGGCGCGAGACCCGTACGGATTTCTGACGTGAAACGCGCCCGGCCCTACCGCTGTTCGCGCAGAACCGAGATCGCCGGCAGGTGACGTCCGGCCACGTCATGCGCCTCGGTATCGGTGTTGAACCAGAACCGTTCGCGACCGGTCTCCCGCACCCGTACCCCTTCGGGAAGGTCCATGAGGTCGAGCCCGGCCTCGCCCCCGAGATCCTTGAAAAACCGTCGAAATCCCTCCGGGTCGAGCCAGGCGCCGAGATAGTGCAACCGGCCTTGCGCCATGGCCACCGGCGCGCCGTCCGCGGTTCTGAGCCGAACCTCGGCCGCGCCTTCCAGCGTCTCGCGCCAGCCCACGAGCGCCCCGCCGCCCTGGAGCGGTTCGGGTCTGTCGGGGCGCAGGCTCTCGACCCGGGCGACCGTCACGTCGAGGCCGGGCAGCTCCGGGGGCAGCGGCACCGGGATCGCCCCGTCGGCATCGCGCGCACCCGACCGCGGGCCGACCGCCACATACGCATCGCTCCCGGCCAGCGCGGCCTTGAGATCGTCGGGCATGTGCAGCATCCCGGGCACAGAGACGAGCCGGTAGCCGGAGAAATCCCGGGTCGTGGGCGGCAGGATGTCGACCGACTGGCCGAGTCGGCGCAGGGCCCGGTACTGCGCGAACACCAGCCAGAGATAGGCGAGCCCGCGGCCGTGCGGCTGCACGCTCCAGGCCCAGTCGGCGGCGTAGTCGAACAGGATCGCCACCGGCGCCTGCGCCGACGCCACCTCCCCCGCTTCGGTCAGTTCCGCCGCCACTTCCCGCACCTCCGCCATGGCGGGCGCGTCGGCGCTGTCGGGGCGCAAGAGCCCCGCATGCATCTGTTCTTGCGCCATCGGCGCCTGCCGCCAGCGGAAATAGCTCACCACCTCGGCGCCATGGGCAAAGGCTTCCCAGGTCCACAGCCGCACCATGCCGGGGAGCGGCGCCGGGTTGTAGGGGGCCCAGTTCACAGGTCCGGGCTGTTGTTCCATCACCCACCATCGCGCGCCGGTCTCACCGGCCCCGCGCCCAACCGAGGCCACGGCCCGGTAGAGGTCGTGGTGAAACGCCTGGAAATCCGGGTCGCCCTGACGCATGAACCGGTGCTTGTAGGCAGGTTCGGCCACGATCCGGTCTTCTAGAAAACCGAGCGGATAGCTGTCCCAGGTGGCGATTTCCAGGTCCGCACCGACCGCAAAATGGTCGAACTCGGTCACCCCGCCCATGTAATTGTGCGAGATCGGCGCATCGGAATGCGCCCGGATGATCTCGGCCTGGAGCCGGTTGTAGCGCACCACCTGATCCGACGAGAAGCGCCTGAAGTCGAGGCTGTGCGCCGGGTTCGGCTCGGTCACGGTCAGGTTCGGCAGCTCGATCTCGTCGAAGGAGCGGTATTCCATCGACCAGAAGACATTGCCCCAGGCGGCGTTGAGCGCGTCGATGTCGCCATCGTTGCCGGGCCCCGGGTAGCGCGCGCGCAGCCAGGTCCGGAAAGCGTCGCGGGCGGCGGCCGAATAGGAAATCACCGTGTCGTGGCAGCCATATTCGTTGTCCGTCTGCCAGGCGGCGACATGCGGGTTCCTGCCGTAGCGTTCGGCAAGCAGGGTCACGATCCGGGCGGTTTCCTCACAGTAGCCCGGGTGGCTGAAATCGTAATGCCGCCGCGACCCGAACCCGCGCGGGCGGCCCTCGGCGTCGACCGCCAGCATGTCGGGGTGCTTGGTCACCATCCAGCGCGGTGGCGTCGCCGTGGGCGTGCCCAGGACCACCTTGAGCCCGGCCCCGCCCAGCACCGCGATCGCCTCGTCGAGCCAGTCGAACCGCAGATCGCCGGGCGAGGGTTCGAGCCGCGACCAGGCGAATTCGCCGATCCTGACCCAGCTCAGGCCCGCCTCGACCATGCGCGCGGCGTCTTCCTCCCAGATCGCGCGCGGCCAGTGTTCGGGGTAGTAGCAGGTGCCAAGTTCGCGTTTCATTTCTGCCTCCGTGGTATCGCGCATGCCGTGAGTCGGGTCGGAACCGGGGCCGCGGTCAGGTCACCGCCAACAGCCGCGTCGCCGGGAAGGCCGCCGCGAACCGGGCGACAAACCTTTCCACATCGGTCTCGGCCACCAGCACGACGATGGATCCGCCGAAGCCGCCGCCTGTCTGGCGCGCGCCGAGGGCGCCGAAGTCGACCGCGGCGGCCACCTGCGCATCGGTTTCGGGCACGGTGATCTCGTAATTGTCCCGCTCGGTCGCGTGGCTTTCGACCATCAGCCGGCCGAAGGTTGCCGCGTCGCCCGCGTCCAGCGCGGCGAGGCCTGCGCGGGTGAGGCGGTTATCGGTCACGATATGCCGGGCGCGGCGGTCGAGCGGCGCGGGCAGCGCGTCGATCCGGGGCCCGTCGCCGGGGCCGAGATCGCTCAGCGTTTCAACCCCGAGCGCGGCGCAGGCGGTTTTGCATTCCGCGACCCGGGTGGCATAGCCCGAGTCCGTGAGACGATGGGTGACGCCGGAATGGATCACCAGGAAGCTGAAGCCTTCGGGGAGCGGCGCGGGGTGATACGCGAGCGTATGGGTGTCGAGGAACAGCGCGTTGCCGGGCAGGCCGACCGAGACCGCGAACTGGTCCATGATGCCGCAGGGCATGCCGACGAAGTCGTTCTCGACCGCACGGGCCCTGCGCGCGAAATCGACCGGGTCGACGGGCTTGCCGAACAGCGCCGCCGCGGCCCTGAGCGTGGCGATCTCGACGGCCGCCGAGCTCGACAACCCCGCCCCCACCGGCAGGTTCGAGGCGACGAAGACGTTGACACCGGTTTCGACCAGCTCCGGGCCGACCAGCGCCTTCAGCGCGCCCAGCACGTAGTCCGACCAGGCGCCGGTGGCGGGTTCATCGACAGTGCGGGTCTCTTCGTCCGCGTATTCCGCACTCGACAGCCGCAGCTCACCGGGTACGGCCCCCCGCCCCAGCGCCACCGAGACGCCGATCCCGAGCGGCATCGGCAGCACCACGCCGCCGTTGTAATCGGTATGCTCGCCCATCAGGTTGACCCGCCCCGGCGCAAAGGCGACCGCATCCGGCGCGCGTCCGAACCGCGCCTCGAAGCCCTGCCCCGCCGTTCGGTTCAGTTCTGTTTCGGTCGATCGGTGCATGTCACTCTCCCGCCTTGTAATGCCGCTTCGGAAGCGCACGCAGGCGCTCGGCCGCGCTCTCCGCCGTAAGATCGCGCTGGGCTTCGGCAAGCATCTCGTAGCCGACCATGAACTTGCGCACGGTGGCCGAGCGCAGGAGCGGCGGATAGAAATGCGCATGCAGCTGCCAGTGATCGTGCGTGCCCGCGCCGAGCGGCGCGCCATGCCAGCCCATCGTATAGGGGAACTCGGTCTCGAACAGGTTGTCGTAGGCCGTGGTGAGCGCCTTCAGCACCTCGGCGAGCCCGTCGCGCTCGGGCGCTGTCAGGTCCGGCAGGCGCAGCACGTGACGGCGCGGCATCAGCAGCGTCTCGAAGGGCCAGACGGCCCACCAGGGCACCACGGCCACCCAGTCGTCATTTTCCGCGACCACGCGGGTGCCCTGCGCGCTTTCGGCTTCGGCGTAGTCGACCAGCAGGTTGCGGCCGGTTTCCGCCGTCCAGCCGGCTTGCTGTGCGTCTTCCGTCGCAACCTCGTTGGGGAGGAAATCGCCCGCCCAGATCTGGCCATGCGGATGCGGCTGGGAACAGCCCATCACCGGACCCTTGTTCTCGAACACCTGCACCCAGTCCCACCTTTGGCCCAGGTCTGTCACCTGGTCGGCCCAGGTGTCGACCACGGCCCGGATCGCCGCGACGGGCAGTTCCGGCAGGGTCAGGTCGTGGCGTTCGGAAAAGCACATGACGCGGGCGGTGCCGCGCACGCTTTCGGCCCGGAACATCGCCGTGTCCTGCCCTCCGTCCGGGGTATCGGCAAGCAGCGCGGGGAAATCGTTGTCGAAGACGAACGTGCCCTTGTAATCGGGGTTCAGCGCGCCGGAACTGCGGCTGTTGCCCGCGCAGAGATAACAGCCCGGATCATGCGCGGGCCGCGCCTCCACGGAAGGTTTTTCCTGTTGCCCCTGCCAGGGCCGCTTGTTGCGGTGCGGCGAGACCAGCACCCAGGCGCCCGTGAGCGGGTTGTAGCGCCGGTGCGGGTGTTCGTCGAAATCGAACTGGTCCATGGCTCCTGCCCTCCTTCGGGCACAAACGGTCCCGCCTCAGAGCCGGGTACCCTCGATGACCCACATGGTCTCGGGGTAGGACCACGGCAGGGTCAGGCCATGGCTCATCAGATACCGTCCCGACAGGGTCGCGGGGCCGCGCTTCAGAAGCGGGAACCCACGCGAAAAGCCGGGCGCGTCGGCGCGGTTCACGAGCTCGACGCGGTAGAAGGCGCGCGGGTCGAGCCGGGTGAGCGCGAGCGGGCGCGGGGCGATCTGATGCGAAGTCTCCGCATTGCCGGCAAAGACCACGAACCGCCCGCCGTCCAGGGCGAGCTGCTGTTCGGCGATCACGGCGGGGTCGGCGCTGTCGAGCGCCAGGATGTCGGCCGCACGCAGCCAGTCGCGGTTTCGCTTCCACCAGGCGGTCACCTGGGTCAGAACCTGCGCTTCCGCCTCGGTGAGCTCGCGCGGATCCATCTCGAAGCCCATGTGGCGCTGTGCCGCGACCCAGGCGCGGAAGGACATGTCGAGCACCCGGCCCGATGTGTGGCAGACCCGCGGGCCGACATGGCTTCCGGTGACGGCGGCGGGCAGGAACAGTGCCGCATTGTGCTGGATCTTCAGCCGTTCGAGCGCATCGTTGCTGTCCGAGAGCCAGACCCGCTGGGTGCGGGAGAGGATGCCGAAATCGATCCGCCCGCCGCCCGAGGCGCAGCTTTCGATCTCCACGGCGTGGAAATCCGCCCGCAACCGGTCGAACAGCGCGTAGGTGCCGCGGGTCTGGGCCGCGTCCGGGGCCGGCAGCAGCCGGTTGTGATCCCACTTGATGTATTCGATGTCGTTCTCGGTGAGCAGCGCGGCGATGCGGTCGTAGAGGTAGTCCCGTACCGCTTCCTGGCCCAAGTCGAGCACCTTCTGGCCGCGGCCGAGAACCTGGTCGGCGTCGCCGAGCACCCAGTCGGGATGGGCGCGGTAGAGATCGGACTCCGCGTTGACCATCTCGGGCTCGACCCAGAGGCCGAAGCCCATGCCGAGCCGCTTCACGTGGTCGATGAGCGGTGTCAGCCCGCCCGGCCATTTGCGCGCGTCCACCACCCAATCGCCGAGCGAGGAGGTGTCGTCGTCGCGCCGGCCGAACCAGCCGTCGTCGAGCACGAAGCGTTCCGCCCCGAGGGCGGCGGCGCGGGTGGCGATGTCCGTGAGCGTATCGAGATCGTGGTCGAAATAGACCGCTTCCCAGCAATTGTAATGTACCGGGCGTGGCGCTGCGGGTTTCGGCCAGGTGACGATCCGGTCGCGCAGATGCCGCTGGAAAGCGGTCGCGCAGCCGTTCAGGCCTTCGTCCGACCAGGTCGCGAAAAGCGTCGCGGTTTCATAGGTTTGTCGCGGTTCCAGCTCGGTTCCCGTCGCGTTTCCGAACTGGATCTGCCGCTGTCCGTCGGGCAGCTCTTCCGCGACCATACGGTGCCCACCGGACCAGCCGTAGTGAAAGGCGCAAGCCCCGCCGGCGGTGTTGGTCGCGCCGCGCATCGGCACGATCAGGCCGGGGAAATGCTCGTGCCCGCTGCGGCCCGTACGGGCCTCGCGCAACCGCATCCCCGGGGTCCAGGGCGTGCGGTTCACCTGGAACTCGCCGCACCAGCGCCCGGCAATGTCGATGATCTCGTCCGAAAGCTGCGGCGCGGGGAAGACCGGGGCGGCGAACCAGTCGAGCCATACCGGCGCCGCGCTGTCGAGCTGCGCCTGGGCCGAGATCACATGGGTCTCGGGGTCGATCTCGAATCGGGCGGTGTAGTCGAGCCCGTTCTCCGCGTCGCGGTACTTCAGCGCGAGCCGTCCCTCCGCCGCCTCGGCATCGGCGAAGCGGAACAGCGGCAGAAGACGCGCGCCATCCGCCCGCCGCAGGGCAAGACCCGGCTGACCGGGAAAACTCCGCCGCGCCTCGGGGCAGATCGATACTTCCGGCGGTTCGTCGAGCATCCCGCCGGTGATATCGGTCACACCCGCCTCGCAGAGCGCAGAGAGGTCCTCGGACCGCGGCAGGTTCGGTCCCCAGTAGACCACCCCGGCGAGGCGATCGTCGCGGGCGGCGAGCACCAGGGTCTGCCGCGTGTCGTCGAGCCGCCAGGTCCGGATCATTTCACCGCTCCAAGGGTAAGGCCGGCGATGAAATGGCGCTGCATCAGGAAGAACATCAGGACCGGCGGCATCGCCGCCACGATGGCGCCCGCCGAGACCAGTTGCCACTGCGCGATCCACTGGCCGTTGAGCGAGTAGAGACCGGCGGTGACGGGCTGGGTCGAGGACGAGGTGGTGAGCACCGTCGCCCAGAAATAATCGTTCCAGATGAAGGTGAAGATCAGCACCGCAAGCGCCGCGATGGCGGGTTTCATGAGCGGCAGGACAACGTACCAGAAGATCCGGACCTCGCTCACTCCCTCGACCCGCGCCGCCTCGATCAGCTCGCGCGGCAGCGCGCGGATGAAGTTGCGCATGAACAGCGTGCAGAACCCGGTCTGGAAGGCGACGTGGAACAGCACCAGCCCCGTGGTGGTGTTGTAGAGCCCGAGGTTCACGGTCATGTCGCGCACCGGCACCATCAGGATCTGGAACGGCACGAAATTGCCGGCGACGAACATGAAGAAGATGAAGATGTTCGCCTTGAACCGGTAGATCCCGAGCGCGAAACCGGTGAGCGCCGACAGCACCAGCGTGCCCAGCACCGTGGGGATGGTCACCTTGAACGAATTCCAGATGTAATGGCCGATCGGCGAGCCGGTGAAGACATCGGCATAGTTGGAAAACGCGAGGTAGGAGGGAAATCCGAAGTAATTGCCCGACGCAAGGTCGGAGGCCGGTTTCACCGAGGTGATCGCGACCCCGAGGAGCGGCAGGAGCCACAGGATGAGCGCGACGGGAAGCGCGAGCTGGTAACCGATCCGGACCGCGCGCGACTGCTGTTCGATGGGACGTGGAAACATCTCAGTTCCCCCCGCGTTCGTCGGAGACCATCTTCCAGATGAAGCCGGAGATGAAGACCATCATGATGAGGAAGAGCACGACCGCGATCGAAGCGCCGTAGCCCATGCGGTAGCCGTATTCACTGAGCGCCTGTTCGTACATGTAGAAGCTGAGCACCCGCGACGAGCCGAACGGCCCCCCGTCGGTCATGATCGAGACGAGGTCGAAGGAGCGCAGAGCGCCGATCACGGTGACGACCATCGCGAGGAAGGTCGCGGGGCGGAGTTGCGGCAGGATGATGTACCACAACATCTTCCAGCCCTTGGCGGCGTCGAGACGCGCGGCCTCGATCTGCTCGGGATCGACCGCGTTGAGACCGGTGAGAAAGAGGATCATGCAATAGGCGATCTGCGGCCAGAGCCCGGCCGCGATGATGCCGTAGGTGACCAGGTCGGGATCGGCGAGAACGGCGATGCCGGAGCCCGTGAGCTTTTCGATCAGGATGTAGAACAGCCCGAAATTGGGCGCGTAGAACCAGGCGAAGATCAGGCCGACCACGACCTGGCTGATCACGAAAGGAAAGAAGAACAGCGACTTGTAGGCGCGGATCCCGAAGACCTTCTGGTTGAGGAAGATCGCGATGAACAGCCCTGCCGGGATCGCGAGCAGGTAGAGCACGAGCCAGATCACGTTGTTCTTGAGCGAGGTGTAGAAAGCGTCGTCGTCGAACAGCTCGGCATAGTTCGCCATGCCGATCCAGGTCTTTTCGCCGAGCCCGTCCCATTCGAAACCGGAGAGCCAGAAGCTCTCGAAGATCGGAACGATCACGTAGACGAGGAAAAAGACCACGCCCGGGATCAGGAAGACATAGGGCGTCAGGGTCTGCTGGTTCGCGCGCCACCAGGAACGCGGGCGGGTCTCAGTGCTGGCAAGGCTCATGCGGGCACCCCTTTCGGCAAAGTCGGCCGGCTGTGTGGGAGTGTCACCGGCCGCCCGGAGCGACCCGGGCGGCCGGAGATTGCGCGGCCGGGGCAAACCCGGCCGCACGCTGTGTCAGCTCACTCGTAGATCCGCTGGCGGGCCTTTTCGAGCCGCTCGAGGATGTTGTCGAGCTGGTCGGGCTGGACCATGAACTGCTGGAAGCCTTCCATGCCGATCTTGGCCATCTCGGCCGGCGCGTCGCGGTCGAAGAACTGCGCGATGCCGCCCGGGGTGGTCGACAGGAGCTCGAACCCGGCCTTGATGAACGGATCATCCTCGGCCACCGACGCATCCTTGTTGATCGGAAGCTGCCCCATCGCCGCGTTGATCTTGGTCTGCGCATCGGCGCTGGCCACGTAGGCGAGGAAGGCCTTGGCGTCTTCGACGTTGGTCGCACCGGAGGTCAGGTGGATCGTGTCGGTCGGCGCTTCTTCGGCGCGCGGGACGTCCGGGTTGATGGTCGGGAACGGCATGAACCCGAGCGTGTCGTTCGTCATCCCGCCTTCCTTGAACACGGCGACGGCGAAGTTGCCCATCACGTAATTGGCGGCCGTGCCCTGCACGAGCTGCGAGGCGGCGTCCTGCCAGTCGAGCGCGGCGTGGTTGGCAGAGATGTACCCCGGCTCCACGAGCTTGGCCCATTCCGCGAAGGTCGCCCGCACACGGTCGTCGGTCCACGGCACCTTGCCGTTGGCGAGATCCATGTGGAACTCATAGCCGTTTGTGCGCAGGTTCATGTAGTCGAAGATCCCGGCGCCCGGCCACAGCGCCTTGGTGCCGGTGGTCAGGCAGTCGATCCCGGCCTCCTTGAACAGGGCGCAGTTGGCGACGAAGTCTTCATAGGTTTCCGGCACTTCGGCCCCGACCTGGGCGTAGGCGTCCTTGTTGTAGTAAATGCCCCACTGGTAGTAGGTATAAGGGATACCCCATTGCTTGCCGTCGATGGTCATCGAGGGCAGCGCCGAGGCGAGCAGGTCCTTGAGACCGTTTTCGTCCCAGACATCCGAGATGTCGGCGAACTGGCCGGCGTTCACGAAGGGCGCCATGCGGTTGCCGGCGTACCAGTTCGCAAGGTCCGGCGCGTCAGCCGAAAGGAAGTTGCGGATCGAGGTCTTGTAGCCTTCGTGGTCGAAGTTCTGCAGCTCGATCTTGATATCGGGGTTCGCGGCTTCGAAGTCGGCGATGATCTCCTCCATCGCCGCCAGCGGGGCCGGGTCGTAATCCGCATAGTATTTCACGGTACCGGCAAAGGCGGTCGTGGCTGCGACGACGGCGACAGCCGACGTCGACAGAGCGAGAATTGAACGCATTATGTCCTCCCATTTGACGTTCGCGTCATGTGCCGAGAGTACGTTCCGCCATATGGTTCCAGATTTTGGTTCCAAATATTGAAACTTAATCTCAACTATTGAAAACACTGATCCGATCCGCTATCAATGTCAACAGTTTCGTTGCCGCGGGGAGCGGGCGAAGCGGGAGGACAGCGCATGAACAAGCAGGCGCCGGGTGACGGCACCGTCGGCAAGGCCCTCGAGGTGCTCGATTGCGTCGCCGAGTTCGGCCGCCCGGTCCGCTTCGGCGAGATCCTGGAGCTGTCCCCCTACCCCAAGGCGACGCTGTACCGGCTGCTCCAGACGCTGACGAATCAGAACATGCTGGCCTACAACACCGATGGCACCTACTGGCTCGGCGCCCGGCTGATGCGGCTTGCCCACGCCGCCTGGAACACCGCCTCGCTCGCGCCCATCGCGCGGCCCTTCATCGAGGCGCTGGCGGCCGAGGTCGGCGAGTCGGTCCATCTCGCGCAGCTCGACAACGGCCAGGTCCTGTTCATCGACAAGCTCAAGGCGACCGACCAGTTCGAGACCCTGGCCCGCGTCGGCCATGTCGCCCCTGCCTACTGCACCGGCGTGGGCAAGTGCATCCTCGCCTTTCTCGCACCGAAGCGTCTGGAGCTCGCGCTGCAGCAGCAGAGCTTTTTCCAGTACACCGAAAACACCCATGTCTCGATTGCCAGCCTGATCGCCGAGCTCGAAGAGATCCGCCGCGACGGCGTCGGCTTCGACCGCCAGGAACACGAACACGGGATCAATTCGATCGCCGCGCCGATCCTCGATACCAACGGGCGGGTGATCGGGGCGCTGTCGATCGCCACCTCGACGACCCGCCATACCACCGAAAGCCTCAAGGCCTTCCGCCCCGCCCTGCTCGAAACCGCCAAGAAGATCGGCGAAGAAGCCACCCAGTGGCATTTCCCCGCCTGAGCCAGCCCGACAAGGAGACCAGAATGTCCGGAGTCACCCTCAAGAACGCCGTGAAACGCTTCGGCGAAGTCGAGGTCATCCATGGGGTAAACCTGGAGATCGACGAAGGCGAGTTCTGCGTCTTCGTCGGCCCCTCGGGCTGCGGCAAGTCGACGCTGCTGCGGATGATCGCAGGCCTCGAAGAGACCACCGAAGGCGAGGTCCGGATCGGCGGGCGCGACGTGACCCGCGCCGACCCGGCGGAGCGGGGCGTGGCGATGGTGTTTCAGACCTATGCGCTCTACCCGCACATGACGGTCGAGGAAAACATGGGCT
>JAGRMP010000347.1 GCA_020441225.1 Maritimibacter sp.
AGCTCGCACACCCCTCGCACATCCGGCCTTGGAAAGGCTCGGCGGCCGGCCGTCGCGGTCAGTCGCGCATCCGGGCGGCGGCGATCCAGACGAAGACGAAGACCAGCGAGCCGATGGCGTTGAGGTTGGCCATGGTGATGTCGAGCAGCTCCAGCGGGATTGCGTCCGACATCCGCCAGGGGATCTCGTCGCAGCGCACCAGCGGCGCCTGGGTGAGCTGGCCCACGAGGTCTTCGGTGCTGAGCCCCGAGACGCCGCTGCCGGTGCAGGACGCGGGGCCGGGCCACCAGTGGCGTTCGACCCCGCTGTGGTAGAAGCCGATCGCAGAGGTGGCGGCGGCCAGAACGGCGCCGACCCAGGCGAGCCAGTACCAGCGTGCCGCGAGCGCGATGAACCCGATCACGATGATCGCGTAATGCGGGCCCCGCTGCCAGTAGCACAGCTGGCAGGGCGCGTAGCCGAGGAGCTGGAAGGTCCATGCCCCGGCGATGGAGAGGGTCGAAAAGGCCCAGGCGACGAAGATCAGGGTGCGGCGTGTCAGCATGGCGTCAGAGATACTTGATTGCCACGAACCCGCCAAGCAGCAGGATCATGAACAGGGTGAACATCAGCCCGAGGCGCTTCTCGATGAAATCGCGGATCGGCTCGCCGAACTTCCACAACAGCCCGGCCACGAGGAAGAACCGGAAGCCGCGCGCGATGATCGAGGCGACCATGAAGACCATGAAGTTGAGCCCGGTGACCCCCGACAGGATGGTGATGACCTTGTAGGGGAAGGGGGTGATGCCGGCGATCAGCACCGCCCAGGCGCCCCATTCGTTGTACTTGGTCGAGAACTCGGCGAAATAGGCGTCCTTGCCGTAGAACTCGAGCACCGGCCGGCCGACGCTCTCGAAAGCGCCCCAGCCGATGAAATAGCCCAGCATCCCCCCCAGTACCGAGGCCACCAGCGCGACGCCGGCGATCAGGAAGGCGCGTTTCGGGGTGGCGATGATCATCGGGATCATCAGGATATCGGGCGGGATCGGGAAGACCGAGCTTTCGACGAAGGCCACGAAGGCGAGCGCCCAGAGCGCGTGTTTGCTCTCGGCGAGCGAGATCGTCCAGTCGTAGAGTTTGCGCAGCATGGCCTGCCTCGTTGTTTTCGGCTTTGCAGCATGACCGCGGGGCCCGGTCAAGCCTGCTCTGCGCTTTGCGGCCGTGACAACGGCGTTACCGGCGCAGGGGCGGGCGCGGCGCGGTGGGTGCCGGGGCGCGGGAACATTCCACCGTCCGGCGACGTTTTGAATTCGCCCGGTCCGAAATTCGCGGTATGACGGGACCCGGGACAGTGCAGGAGGTTGCGATGAAGTGGCAGGGTCGGCGGGGCAGCCGAAACATCGAGGACCGCCGCGGGCGGGGCACCCAGACGGCCGGGATCGGCGGCGTTGGGCTGCTGATCGTGCTGGCGATCGGGTATTTCGCCGGGATCGACGTGACGCCACTGCTCGAGGGGCAGGGCGCGATCACCGGGGGCGGCGGCACCGAGATCACCGAGGCCGACCGGCAGGCGGGCGAGTTCGTCTCGGTCACGCTGGCCGATACCGAGGAGGTCTGGAGCGCGGTGTTCCAGGAGCAGCTGGGCGAACCCTACACCCCGGTGACGCTCGTGCTCTACAAGGGCGTGACCCAATCGGCCTGCGGCGGCGCTTCGGGCGCGACCGGCCCGTTCTATTGTCCGGGCGACAACAAGGTCTATCTCGACACTGATTTCTTCGCCACGATGAGCCGGCAATTGGGCGCGCATGGCGATTTCGCCGCCGCCTATGTGGTGGCCCACGAGGTGGCGCATCATGTCCAGGACGAGCTCGGCATTCTCGGCGAGGCCAACCGGATCCGCGCCCAGGTGGGCGAGGCCGAGAGCAACGCGATCTCGGTGCGGATCGAGCTGCAGGCGGATTGTTATTCCGGGATCTGGGCGCGCCATGTCGAAGAGCGCTTCGGCACGCTCGAAAAGGGCGATCTCGAAGAGGCGGTGAACGCAGCGCGCCAGATCGGCGACGATACCCTGCAGCGCAACGCCGGCCGGGTGCCGATGCCGCATACCTTCACCCATGGTACGTCGCAGCAGCGGTCGCGCTGGTTCGCAGAGGGCTACCGGACCGGCGACATGCGGTCCTGCGACACGTTCTCGACGGACGCTCTCTGAGCGGGCCCGGTCTTCGGGGCCGGCCAGCAAAGGTCAGGCCGGCGCAGGCCGGGCCGGCAGAGGTCGGGCCACTTGAAAGCGGGCCGCTTGAAGTCGGGCCACCCGGGCAGAGACCGCGATGGGGGGCGGGAAGGCGGACCGGGCGGGTGTGCTGCGAAGGGCGCGCGTCCGGCGAACCGGATATCCTGGGCGCGGAACGACCGTGGGCGCCAGGAACCGGCAGGCCCGACGCTTCCACCAGTCTCCCGTTCGCCGCGCGCCGACGCCATGGATCTGGTGCCTCGGCCGCGCGATCTCGCGATTGACGCTGCGGGCGCCGGGCGATACATGAAAACTCCGTGCCCGAGTGGCGGAATTGGTAGACGCAGGGGATTCAAAATCCCCCGATGGCAACATCTTGTCGGTTCGAGTCCGACCTCGGGTACCACTGATATTTAAGGTTTTTTCAGGCCACATCTTCGCTTGGTGGAGCGTGGAGATAGCCTGACTCCCACATCCGACTCCCACAGGGTCAATCCGAACGTCGCATCTGCGCATTGCGCGAGAGCGTCTTTCGGTCCGCTTCTTTGCGATATTTCGCTACCATTTCGAGGCTCTGACCGGTCACCGCCTGGATCTCCGCGTCGGAGCAACCTGCCTCCGCGAGTTCGACACAGGCGCGTTTTCGCAAACCATGAAGAGTGTACCGCGTGGCATCGTCGTCATATTCATCTGCGATGTCGGCGAGCGTAGTGCGCCATTTCCTGAAATCCTTCTCAATCGAGTCGTACGATTTCGGCGATTTCTCGGTTCTTGCCAGCACATGGCGCGAGCCAGCCGGAAGTCCTCCCACAAGGGTCCGCAGGCGGTCAGGACAGTAGATCGGAAAGGTGTTGTCGCCCTTCTCGTCGCGAACGGTGACCCACTCACCCTGGAAAGCACTGCGCAGCATTTTGATCGCGGCGGACGGGCGTTGGCCGGTCCCTCGGATCAGCTCGCACGCGGTGCGTACATCCGAGGGGGCATCGTCCAGGGCATCGAGCATCCAGTCCGGCCAAGTCGGATACTCGCGCTGTGGACCATATTTGTCTATGCGAGCCGCCGGGTTCTCACCCAAAGGCCAGTCGAGCTGTTCCTTTGCATAGTTCCAGAGCAGAGAGACCGCTTGCAGCATCCAATCGGCCGCACGGGTCGTAGAAGCCATCGCATTGTGTTTGTTACGAATTGCCGTGCGCGTCGTGAAAGCCATCGCCTTGTCTGCGTTTTTCTCGAGGATCTTTTCGAATTCCCGATTGTATGACTTCCTGGTGCTCTCAGCGAGCTTCAGTATGTTTTTCGGATCAGTACGCCACTCGCGGATGCACTCACCCCAGGTGTGCGTCGGCGTTTTTCGCTGAGACGGATGTCGTCCAGCCTCAACAGCCCAGTATTCCTCATCGAGCTTCTGAAAGTCCCCGCCCCAATTCAGTTTGATTGCGCGCTCCTTGCGCTTGCCGGAAGCGTCGGTCCACGTGATTCGATGGTACGGGACCCATTCACGCCCGTTGCGGGGCCAAACCCATTTCAGGCGCTCCCTTTTCACTTTCGGTTTCGGGGGCCGTTTCCTACTCGAAGTCATCGTGTTCCTCTGGTTTACTCGCCGCGCCGGAAAAAATCGCTTCCAGGTCCGCGACGTACCAACGCTCGATTTCGCCAATATGTTGGGCCGGCGGCAGAGCTCCCCGGTCCACGAGCCGACGGAACTCCGCCGCCGACATGTCCAGCATGGCGGCGGCAGTCCGTTCCTTGACTGCGATCGGGTGTGCGCGCGGTTGCATCCTGATGCTCCGTTCCTTGGAGTTCAGGAAATCGGTTCGAGCGTCTCGGCACGGAAATGCAAAATGCGGTTCTCTTGGTTGTCGGGTCGGGACATGGGGTGATGCCGGCGGATCGGGGCGAATGGCGTCTCGGAAGCATGGGATGAGACCTCCTTTCACTGCTTTCGGTTGCGACTCCGGGGCTCATGTAGATCCAACCATTGGCGAGCGGATCTGCGCTGCTCGATGGGCTGGCCAAAGGGGATATTGGCCAATTCCGAAAAATGCGAAGCGAGGAAGCGAGGTTTTCTTTTCTCGGTCGAACGCCTTTGGCGGCCTACCGCCTTGAAACCCGGGGCCGCATTGAACGAAGGGAAGAAATGTCACAAGATGATGGGCCGGTCGTAGGTTCGGTAGGAACGGAGCAGGTCTGATGAGTATGTCGTTGCGCGAAGGCCTTTCGCCCCTTGCAAATCGAATGCCTCGCCCGACGCGCAACATCGAGGTCCTGAGGGTCTCGGCACGACTCGACGGCCGCGATTACGCGGCCGTGGCGAACGAAGCACGGCAGGCCGTGCTCGCATGGGCACAGAGAAGGGCGGGTGCCCGGCTGCCGCAGGAAGCCTGGGACCACGGCGAATTCGAACTCCTGGCAGGCGGGCGCAATAGCATGGCGGTGAGGGTGTCGAACGAACGCGCCGACATATGGTCTCTGCGAGCAGAGGATCCCGACAAGGATGTCGCCGGCAGGGTTTGGGCCACTGAAATCGTCATCGGTGGTGCCATTGATGAACGACCCCAAGTCGGTGTTCGACTTGTTGTCTCTACGACGGAACATGATCTCAACATTGAACCGCATGTGCCTGGCTTGGTACTCCAACTCGCTGAGTCCCCTGGCCTGATCCGCGGTGGGCGCAAACTTCGAGGCACAAGCACCATCGTTTCCACCGAGCACGATACGGAAGATCTCTGTGACCACCTGATCGACCCGGATCGCCACCTCCCAGTTGTAGTCGCCTCAATCCCCGAGGACTCCGACGGCGAAACCATGATCGACCTTGAGACTGTGGCGAAATCGACGGTCGGGATGGCACGTGTGTTTCGGTTGACGCCACAAGCGAGCTGGACCATGACCCGGCGCCTGGGGAGCAAACGTTCCGTTTTCGCTGGCGGTGTCAGGATCTACCTGCCTGGTTTCTCCGAGGTTGATGATCCCTACCGGCATCGACTTTTCCTCGCCGACCATTTGATCCTCGCAGAAGACCAGGCGGCGTGCGAGGCGTGGTTGCGGCGGACGGTCGCGGATACCGCAATCGCGGGGCTTCGTCTCGGCAAAGATGTCCTGGAGTTCGTCAATGTTCGAACAGCGAGTAGGCGGCTCCAGAAGGAGGACGCGAAGGGCGCCGGGTCAAGCGACTCCGACGCCACCGAGGCATTCGAAGGACTCATTGCAAGCCTTGAGAGCGAACTCGCTGAAAAAACCGGAGAAATCGACGGATACGTGGATGAAATAGAAGCCACGGAAGCTCGGGCAGAAGCGTCGGAACAAGAAAACCGTGCCCTGCTCGCACGGATCCGAGTCCTGGAAGCTGCGCTGGTGGCATCAGGCGAAACCGAACAACGGTCGGAGGAGCTACCTTCAAGCTGGGCGGACTTCGCTGACTGGATCGATGAGACCTACCCGGACCGGGTAGTTCTGACGAGAGCCGCCCGGCGAATGCTGCGCAGCCCCGATTATGAGGACGTTACGAGCGCGGCCAGAATGGTGCGATGGCTTGCAACTGATCATTTTGCAATGCGGATGAATGGTGGGGACAGCCTCAGAGACTACCCCATCGAACCTGGATTCCGGAACTCGCTGTGCGGCGGCGACGAGTATAGGACGTACTGGAGAACTCGTTCCCAACAGGTCGACTGGCACGTCAAGAACGGCGGCAACACACGCGACCCGAGGCGTTGTTTCCGGATCTATTACTTCTGGGAGCCGGAAACCCAAACGACGGTCATCGACCACCTTCCGGGTCACCGGACAACTTCAGCCTCGTAGCCCTGGTCGAAGACGCAAGCGACACACGGCCACTCGTGTTTCATTGGCTTTCCCAGACAATGGGTTCATCGCCACCTGAAATCGCAAGCGCACGCCCAAAAATACCTTTGGCCTGGAGCGCAGGATCTTGTCGGAAATCGTGCCGCAGATCCTTGCCACCACATTTCCACCCCCCAAATCCCTGGTCGAAAAGGACGCGGTAACGGCGGCCATCCTTCAGGCGGATTGTCATCTGGCGTCGATGAGGGAGGTCGTTCTTTCGCATCGCCATCCGGATATTCGCACTGGGCAACAGCGCGCGCAGAAACGATATTCGGGCTCCATCGTCGATGAAGCTGTGAAACACCTTCGGGAAATCGGGCTGATTCCAGGGCGCTTCGTTCGGCGCAAGATCAATCGAAAGCGACGCACCGGTGGCGCCAGGTGCGGCCCTCAACGTCTCCGACAGGAGGACCACGGTGACCGGGGTGAGCATATAGCGATCCGAATAGGATATCGCCTCGACCCCATGGTCTGCCATCGCCGACATTTCCAGGGGCAGGTGTCTCGACAAAGCCTTCCAGAATCTTGCGCCAAAGCCACGGATTGGCCCGTCAAGACTTGCGTCAGGTTCAATGACCTTTCCGTTTCCTGTGCCGAATTCGAGCAGTTTCGACGCCGACAGCAGGGTTGGCGTCGCCTCTGAAGAATAGGGCCCGACAAGGATGGCGGCGCCCGATCCGTTGGCCCATTCAACAGTGGGGACCGCCTCATTCTCGGCCTGGACCGCAACGCCCCGTCTGGCGCCGTCCTTGCCGGAAAGGCACGCGACCATGGCGAGACCGCCCGCATCGAGCATCTCCGGGATGATGCCGACCTTGGCGTGCTCCGAGATGCGATGCAGCGCGAGCTTGACCCCGAGGTCAAACCCAGCATGGGAAATCGTGTTCTTCGCAAAGAGCAGGCGTACCTCGGTGCCCGACTCCGCGAGGTCCCGTATTGCGCCCCGGGCATTCCAAGCGGAAAGGTCCCAAGTGTCAGGATGCCCACGCAGAAACAGATCGACTCTCGAGAGCGTACCGGCGCGCCGGGCCCGGTCGAGGGCGGCAGTCAGGCTGCCGCCAAGCGAGCGCGTCGCGGGCCCGAAAACCTGTAATGCGTCTGGTATGCGGATTCTCTCGAGGATGGTTCGCGCGCAGCGCAAGGCCGCGGCCCGGTCGAGGCGGATTTCCTGGAGACTCAAGTCGGGTTGAAGGATGCAGGACGGGCAACCGTGCACACATTTCTCGGGACAATCGAGCACCTCGGCCGCTCGGGCCAACATGGCTGCGAAAAGCTCGGCTTCCTGCAACCGGGCAACCAGGCCTGCGCCCCCGGCGGCGCGGTCGAGAAGCCAAAGCGATACCAGACGGTCCTGGTCCACCCCGACACTCGGTCCGGCCGCGACGCCGATCTCGGCGGTCTCGACGCCGAGGCGTTCGCTGAGGGCCTCGCGCAGGGCCGCACCGAGGGCCAGGGCCGCGCCTTCGCCGACGCCGGCCGGCAGCTGAAACTCGAACACATCTGTGCGGGTTGTCTGCGCAAGGTGAACGTTGCGCTGAAGACGGTTCGGCGCGGTGTAGCCTCCCGGGCAGCGATTGTCAGAGGTTAGCCTGGTCGATTGGCTGCGTGCGAGGGGGAAATGGCGTTCCATTACGGAGGGGATTGCAGCCGCAACACCTTGTTCGGGATCGGCCATCGGTGCGGCCCGGCCGCAGTCCAGGCAGACCGCGAAGCCACCACCGAGTTTTCCGCTCGAGCGGTTCACGACCAACCCGACCGGGTCGTGCCGATAGCGACCCGCCGTCGGATCGGGGAGGGCGATCCAGTCGGCTCCCCGGGCAGAAACGCGCGGCGCGATGTAGGGGCTGTGTTCGAGGGCCTCGTATCCAGTGTGCGGGGGCTTGCGGGTCAGGAAGCCCGCGGGCCTGAGGATCTTCTTGGTCTCGATTGCGATGCCCTGGCAACTTGGGCAGGCGTCGGGCGCGCCAACGGCCGAGACCCCGAAGGCGTGACAGGTCTTGCATTCCCAGTAGTACTGAAAATCTTCCAGCTTCGAGGTGTCGGTTTCCGCGCCCCAGGCCGGGCGTACACCCTCGGATTGGTAGACCAGACCGTCGATGACCAGCTCGGCACCAGGCGCATATTCCCGGATCGCCTGGTGCAATTCCCGCGATGCACCGCCACGCTTGTGGAAACTGATCCCCTGGTCCTCGTATTGCCCGCCAGAGATCAGCGGGTCGAACGTGACCACGTCGGTGGCGAACCCATACGCCGGGGTGAAGCCGCGCCTCGCGAGGTCCCCGATCAGGAATTCTCCGGCCATTCGTTTTGCACGCAGTTCGAACGCTTTGGCGGCGTCGTCCTCTGCACCATTCTGGCGGTCCAGGATGTCGCGATATTCCTGCCGCCAGGTCTGGGTGATCTGTTCCAACGCATTCAGGGTCCGCTCGATCATGTGGTGCGTCTGCACCCCGTCGAGAACCGTACCTTTCACCAGATCCGTGAGCCGCATGACCAGATTGGTGTCATTTGCGAGGTCGCCTTTCAGATCGTCCAGGCAACTGTCGACGGGCGAGCCCCCGACGATCGCCGTGTCGACCTTTTCCGTTCCGAAGAACCACCCGGAGTTCGCCCGGATATTGAGACCGCCTCCTGTCCGGAACCAGTGGCCGAGCAGAGCGGCATTCACGTGGCGTTGCACCAGAGGGGCGCTGTCGAACCATACTTTGGGTGCCGCGATCGGGCGTTTCAGGAATTCGATGGGCTTCTTGAAGGCGAGAATGTCGAGAGGAAGATCGCGGCAGAAGGTCAGCCCGAACGCCCAGGGTTCGCGCCGGCGTCCTGCCCTGCCGACCCGCTGACGGTAGTTCGAAAGGGCAGGGGGGACGTTGGCATTCACCACGAGTTGGACTGCGGCGATATCGACGCCCATTTCCATTGTGGTCGAGCAGTTGAGAAGGTTGATCTCGCCGTCGTTGAAGCGGGTTTCGTAGTTCTTCAGGACCTTCCGTTCGATCTGGGCCGAATGTTCCTGGGCCCGGATGAAGGCGGGGTAGGTGGCGACACGGTCGGTCATGTCGCTCCAGAGCCCGCGTCGGCGTAGCGCAGCTACGGCGGGGTCCGTCTGGCACCAGTCGGCGATCTTTTTTCGGTCGGCCGTGGTGAGTCCGCCGGCATCCGCGTGCGGCAGCGACGGATAGGGAATCCGGTCCATCGGCCGCGTGATGTCGTAGGGTGTGCGGCCGGCTACAGAGTAGGAGAATGGCCGGCGCGTAACCGGGCACAGCCAGGCCTGTTCAAGCTTCGCCACGGCCGCCTTGTTGAAGTCGAGGCGCCAATGTCCGGTACCCATCGATACCAGTACGTTCCTTTGCAGGGTCGCCCAGAGGGCTTCGAGGGTTTCCGCGGCCAGATCCTGATGCTGCGGATTGCCCGGGTCGCCGCCAAACAGCCCGTACACCATCTTCTGCAGGCGTGACGGCCGGGTCTTCACAATCGGCCCGGGCCAGGCGCGCGCGATCTTGCTCGTTTCTTCGGCGGGGGCGTTCGCAGGCACGATTGAATTCAACTTGCCGAACTTCGGAGAGACGATCGGGACCATCCACTCGGGGAGGTTCGTGGCGAGGTTGTCGCGGAAGACGAAATCGATGGCAGCGAAAGCGAGACCGCGCCAGCCTTCGGCATCAACGCCAGCCTGAGCGAGTGGACGAGGCACGGTGCCGGAGGCGATCTCTGCTTCCAGGCTCGGGAAAGCGAGTCGGACAAGCCCCATGGTTTCGGGGTTGTTCTGCACCTTCGGGCGGCGGAACAATTCGCGGAAAAGGAACATCTGCGCGAGGTCCCCGGGATGGTCGGCCATGCGTCCGCCGAGTTTCCGGGTCGACCAGACTTCGCCCGCGAAGGCCGTCAAGTCGGTATTGGCAGCGAACCTATCGATGAGGTCGGTCCAGGGGATGGGCTTCGCGATTTCCCCGGAAAGGGAGGCGCGCTCGCGCTCGAAATCTGCGATCATGTCTGCAAAACCGGCCTCGTCGGCTGCCCGAAGTCGCGCGATTTTTGCCTCAATTTCCGAGAGTTTGGCAGGGTCGGCCGGTGCCGATGTCTTCTGCACCGCGTGGTACAGGAAGCTCCGGGTCAGGGTGCGTTCCGCCTCCTGTTGCAGTTTCGCGGCGAGGCGTGCGACGCCCTGGCGGCTGTCAGAAAAGCTGATGGCCTTGCGCCCCCCGGCCGGCAGCCCGGGCCGGTTCTCGGGAAGGGTGAGGTCATCGAGCGCTTGCGGGATGGCATTGCCGAGAAAGAAGGTCGGGCCGAACCGCAGACTCTGCATCCGGACATGGTCCGCCTCGTCGCAACAATTGCGCTCCTTCGGCTCTTCGATCAGTTGCACCTGGTGGCAACGAGATGTTGCCGGTGGACCGTTCTCGAAAACCAAGCCGGTGTCGGATTCGACCCAAACCGTGTTCCCCGTCGTCGTGTCCTGACGCAAAAACACCATGGTCGTCCCGAGCGGCGCGTCCTCGTCCTCGCCGGTGTCCTCCGGTTCGGCGTCGAGGGCATAGTCATCGCCCTCTTGTGCCTCGGGTGTCTCAAGCCGCGGTTGTGCGCCGATGTGCATCAAGGCTTGCAGATGCACCGTTCCGCAGGAGGTGCACGCCACCACCTCAAACACGGGCGCGCCGCATTTGCAGATCGGGCGCGGCGCGAGGTAGATCGCGCCGAACTGCCAATCGCTGCCTTCCGATGCGAGCTCCGGGTCCCGCTGTGCGCAGGCCGCGTCAATGCAGGCATAGATTCCGCCCTGAGCGCGATGGAAGAGGTGGGCGCGCCAGGGAAGGAATGCGTTGTCCCCCGAAGCGGCTTGCCCGGCCGCATCGAGCACCTTCTGCGCCTCCTCCTGGTGGTCGGGATCGTCGAAAAGGGCGGTGGATGCGGCGGCAAGATCGACCGGGTTGTCGTTCAGTTGGCGCCGGAGCGCCTGAAGGCGGGGGTGCGGGGCCAGGCTCTGCCACAACTCCGCATCGGTCTTGTGTTCGAGAGAAGCCACATCGACTGCGACGTCGGGTCCGGGCAAGGGAAGGATCGGCTGATCTTCGACCCCTTCGACGACCGCCACCTGCGTTGTCTCCTGACCTGCGAGCGCAGCGGTGAATTCGGCGAGTTTCTCGTTGGCGTTGGCCTCGCCGCCAATGGTCGCCGAGGTCGCGATCAGGCGGACATCCTGCGGCGAGACGTTGAACGCCGCGCGCACCCGGCGCAACAAGAGCGCCATTTCAGCGGCCTGCGATCCGACATATGAATGCGCCTCATCGAGAACGATCCAGCGCAGGGCCCCGGACGAAGCATCGAGAAGGGCACGGTCCTGTTCCCGCAGCAGCATGTATTCCAGCATGGTGATGTTGGTAACGAGGATGTCGGGCGGAGATTTCCTGATGTCCTTTCGATTGGTCAACTCTACCTCGGTCGAACGGGCGCCGCCCTGGAAGGCCGTCTCGGGCGTGTCGCCGTTGTAGAGGGCGAATTTCACCCGGCCGCCCAATCCGCTTGCCCAGGCCGAAAGCCGTTCGCGTTGACTCTCGATCAATGCGTTGAGCGGATAGAGAAGGATCGCCTGGATCCCGCCTCCGATGCGGCTGCGGGTCAGGATATCGTTGAGCAACGGGATCAGGAAACACTCGGTCTTGCCGGAGCCCGTACCGGAGGTGACAAGCACCGACTTGTTGTCCTCGAGGCTCGCCCGCCATGCCGCGAGTTGGTGCGCATAGGGTGCGCGTTCGCGCGGCATGACATAACTCTGCGCGCTCGCCAGGGCCTCGACGAGACGCTCGTCGAGCAGGTCACCGGCAAGGTCTCCCAGGGAAACCTCGGCCGGTTTCCATGCCTTTGCCGCCTCAAAGACCGGCGATGCGAGCAGGGCATCCTGGTGTCCGGGGGCAGACGCCAACCGCCGCAGGAGCGCCGAGTTGAGCGCGAGGCTGGAGGTGCGTGACCGCGCGACGACGGCCGAAGCCGACCGCTGGGCCATACGATCGAGGGCATCGCCAAGGTGGGAGTGTCGAAATGGCATGGTGTCAATCCTGGGCTTGGACAGCGAGTTGGACTGCGAGAGGAAGCGCCAGCGCGAACCATTCGGGATCGGCGAAACGCAATGCGAGCAGTTCGAGGATCTCCGGCCCATTGGGTTTCGGCGCGATCCCCGCCGCGACCTCGGCAACGCGGAGCGGGGCCTCCAGGAGCGGGCGCAGTTCGTCGGCGAATTCAAGAGGAGGCACCAGCCGGGTGGGGCGTTTCGATCCTCCGCCCTGGGGCAGCATTGGGGATCTTGAAGCAAGCTGCCCCCCGAAGACCAAGAGCATGTCCGCGGGGCGTTTCACCGCCAGATCCACCCGTTCGCCATTCTGATCGGAGAGAAATGGAACATATCCGGCGACCTTCAGGGCCGCAGCGAAATGTCCGCCAAGTTCCGGGCGCAACTGGAGAATTCGCCACAAGCGTTTCCGAACCGCTCCGAGGGCGGTCTCATTTGCTTCCTGCGGTTTGAGCCCCGCGCTCATGAGGTTCCTGGCTATATGGGCGAATGTGTGGGAGATCGCAAATTGCCAGTCCCTGACCTTGATCAGCGGCCACCACAGCGGGGCCTCGGTTTCGAGGTCCAGGATTTCCAGCGGATCCGGGTGGCGCATCAGCAGGGTCGCAGCGAACCGTTCGGAGCGACCGAGCGACTGGACCTGATCCAGAGCCCCACAGTCTCCGGCATTTCGTCCCGCGCGGACCAGGTCAAGAAATTCCTGCCAACCCGGGGCATCCGGGTGCTCGAGTAGATCATTGAACGCCGCGCAATATGAGGCGATCCGGGCTTCGCGTTTCCTCTCGGTCGGTCCATCGCCCGTCCAGGCAAGAGGACGCATGACCCCATGGGCAGAATGCCCTTGGACAAACCAGACTGTCCCAACATCGCTGAGCCAAGAGGCAAGGTTGAACGGGCCGGATGCTTCGGTCTGGCGGGTCAGGATCGGCATTGAAACCGTCATCGCCGAAAGCGCTACGGGATCGCTCCCGAGGTCAGGTTCGCCGGCGACGCGCTCCGGCGACCAATCGTATCGCGAAATCTCCAGCCGGTCGCTCTGACCTGCCTGGGCGAGGCGCAGGTTGACCTTCCCATCCGCACCCGACAGCGCCACCGCCTGTGCCAGGAGGTCCCTGTAGGTGGCAAGTCGGATTGTGCCCGAAGCCGGAAATCCGATCGGACTGCCTTCGGCAATTCGCAACAGGACGGCGCCACCTTTGGCCGGCAACACGCCGCGCCAGCCGGAAATCGAGCCGAGTGCAACCTGATGGTTGCGGGTCATGCGCGCGCCATCGGGCGCAACCAACATGGGGTCGCGCGCCGGCCAGCTCCGTTCGAGTCCAAGACTCGCCCCGGATTGAGTCTCAAAAAGACGAACCTGGAGGGCGCTTGGTGTGCCCGCGACGTCCTTGAGTTCGGCCACGACCCTTTCGCCGTCTCTGTGCCCGTGCACAACCGAGTTGGCCGCCTCCAAAATTATTTGCCAGGTGGGTGGCACACCTGTCGCCATCAGCCTCACGTGCCCAGGAGCGATCTCCTGGGCGTGAAGGCTGACGTCTTGCGGGACGACCACGCACCGAACGGACGCACGCGGGACGCCGCCGCTGGTCCATCGGTAGATCCGCCCTCCAAGGAGCTTCGGTATTTCCGAAGCGGTCACTTGCCGGGTCACGTCATGAAGCGGCGACTCGGCCTCTGCTGCGAGGAAGTAGGGTTCACCACGGTAGATGGTGACGCCAGAAACAGCGCGCCATTCAGGAAAAGGTGTGCCGAAGGGTATCAACTGGACTTCGGTCGCGTCGGCATCGGACCCGGTCGCAATGCTGAACCGATGGTGGCCGCACGCGACTTCGCCCTGGCCCGAGAATTGCCAGAGCACCCCGTTGGGTCCTGGTGCGCTCTCATGGATGCGCGCGCTGGCGGACACCTGCGGGGCATACTCCGCCGGGAGCAACGCCCAGATACTGTCGTTCTTGGTGCGCGGACCGTGGAGCGGCGCGAGGCGGTCGGTGTGACCGTTGTCGGCACGCCAGAAGCTGGGTGCCTCATCCGGAAGCGGGGAACCGGGGTCAAGTACGACGTCACCGAGGGCATGGCCGTCCGCGCTGACGGCGAATGCCAGGGGCTCGCTTGGCGACAGGGCCACGAAGTCGCGAGCGGCCCGCCGGAGCCGCCATCCGGTCTCGTCCGGCCCGGCTCTCAGGATCATACCCGCATCGGAGGTGAGGCGCAGGACCAGGCGCTGTTCGACATTTGGCAGCAGTGCCTTCGGCAGGAGGCCGCCATCTGTCACCTCGGCAGTGCCTACCCAAGCGGTTCCGTCCACGCTGCGCCTAAGAAAGCGCCGGACCATTTGTCCGATGGCGGCGGTCCGATGGATGCGTTCGGAAAGGGCCGGGCGCAAGATGGTGCGCCGCGCCTCCTCTGACAATCGAATGGGTAGTTGGTGCGCCCAGCCGGGGCGGTTCCGTTCGAGCCAGATCTCTATGGCATTGTCGTCCAGATTCTCAGGCAGGGCCCGCCTGAGGATTGCCAGCGCGAGCGCGAGATCGCAGAGCATCTCGACCGCCTCTTCGTCCTGATAGACTGCCGGGAGCGCTGTTATTCGCCTACGGGCGACTGGGAGGGCCATTTCGCGATCGGAAACGGAGTGCCTCAAGAGTTCCGACACCGTCAAAAGCACGGCGTCTGCATATCCGCTATGTCGCGTTAGGAACGCGTCGGGAAGCCCTCCCTCGGCCATCAAGGAGTAAAGGAACAGCCGTTTCGCGTCAGTGTCGCGGCGGCGGACTTGGCGGCCCCATTGTTTTAGGCCCTGCTCTACCAAGGCACGTCCGTAGCCGTGGTCGCCACTTAGACCGAGACCTTGGAATACGAGGTCCCAAGATAGCGATCCTTGTCGGTAGTCCTTCCGAATGAACTCGGCGGCCCAAAAAACGAACCAGCGCGCGGTGCTCGGGAGCGTCTGGCCACTCGCGATACGAATTTTCAGCAGTTGCGAGAGGTGGTCGAACTCCTCATCGCCACAGTCGTAGGCGTGCAAGGGCCGCCCATCTGGCGAGTGCAATGCACGCCGCGAAAAAAAATATTCGTCGAAGTCCATATCTCACCTATTGGAAGAGAGATGGACATGCCTTGCCCTACCAGATCAAGGGCAAAGTTGGCTGTGACGGAAGTGAGGGGGCCTCTGTCTGAACCGGCATGGGGCCACGAAGACATTTCACGGCGTCATGAAGCGCAATGAGTTCGGTTTTCGCGACCGACGGCACTTTGACCGAGCTCGCGCGCACCTCACTGAAATCGATCGCTTCCATCGTCGCGCGAACGAACTCGACCGGGGCTCCGGTGGCGCGAACGAAGTAGTTGGATGCAGGCGAATACCCGGTGGACCGTTCAATATCACGCGGCAGATTCAGCATCGCGCCGGCGCGAGCACCAACCCAGCGTATCACGAAATCCGCGTCCACGACGTGCAGATCACCCGGGAGAGCCCGAACTATCGGATCGGGTAGATAAACAAAATAAGGCGCGTAGCGCGGCTTGGAGTTCCTTGGGCTGAATGACTTCGGTGGGAAGTGTTGGAACATATCAAGAACTGTCAGCGGATTCAGATGCAATTTAGATTCAGGTAGCGGGCGATAGATGCAATTTGTCTGCGTGCCATGAGTTGTTCGAAACGTTCTGTGCTGATGGGCCCCCAGCCTTGTGCTCTCTTGTCAAACTGCGCTCGGGTTGATTGGTGAACGTCCTGCGTAGGCCGCGGTCAGGCGGCCTTTCGGCTGGGTGAGGTCAGGCGCCAATGCCAGGGCAGAAGTTCCGGCACCTGTGACGCGCGGGTGTCGGGCGGCCGGGCGAGGACGTCGGCGAGCCGGGCTTGGGGATCGACGTCGTTCAGGTTGGCGGTGACGATCAGAGAATACATGAACGCGGCGCGGTCGCCGCCGCGCTTGGAGCCGGCGAAGAGCCAGGACTTGCGGCCGAGGGCGACGCCGCGCAGGGTTCGTTCGGCGGCGTTGTCAAAGGGCATGATGACCTGCGGCGCCTCGGTTCTGCTTAGCACTGGACCTGATCCCTGTCTGGGGGCAGCCTTCGGATACCGGGCCGGGGCGTCGGGAGCATGAAACGGCGGTAGGCCGTCCCGACCATGAGCTTCGAGCTCGCGTTGTTACGTGGCCACCCCTGCGGCCTGCCCGGTTGCGCTGCGAGCGCGGATCCGTAGATGTTGTGCAGACCCGCCAGCTCCCGTCAACTGAAGGAGAGGGAGCATGCGTGTCATTGGCATGGACGTCCACCGAGCGTTTGCCCAGGTCGCTATCCTGGACGACAGGAAGGTGGTCAGCGAACACCGCGTCGAACTCGCGCAGGAGAAGGTCCTCGCGTTCGGGCGCACACTCGGACCGGAGGATGAGGTGGTGCTGGAGGCGACCGGCAACACCGCGGCGATCGAGCGACGGCTTCGGCCGTTCGTTCCCGGGTGGTGTTCGCCAACCCGCGTATGGTGAGGGCGATCGCCTACGCCCGGGTCAAGACCGACAAGATCGATGCCATCACACTGGCGCGCCTTCAGGCTTCGGGATTTCTGCCTGAAGTCTGGGCCGCCGACGAAGAGACCGTCCGCCGGCGCCATCAGGCTGCCGAACGGATGGGCCTGCTGGAAGAGACGGTTCGGCTGAAATCGCGCATCCGCGCGATCCTTCACGCCAACCAGGTTCCGAAATACAAAGACGCCCTCTTCTGTCCCACGGGTCGCCGCTGGCTGGCCAGGGCAGCGCTCCCTGACCATGAACGGCTGATCCTCAACCGCCTCGTCGACAAGTTGCAGCACACCACCGAGCAGCTCGCCAGTCCCGGTCGGGACCTCGCTCGCCTGGCTTTGGCCGACGCGCGCGCGGCGCGGCTGATGACCATTCCCGGCATTGGACCGATCGTCGCGGCGATGGTCCTCAGTTCGATCGGGGACATCTCGAGATTCGAGACTCCGCAGAAACTCGCGACCTACTTCGGCCTCACGCCAAGGGAGCGTCAGTCGGGCGCGGGCCTGGCCCGTGACGGGCGAATCACGAAGCAGGGCAACGCTGCCGTACGCAAGATGTTGGTCGAGGCCGCGTGGTCGGACAGACCGCTCCGGGACCGCTGCGCGCGTTTTTCGCCCGTATCGTCGCCAGGCGCGTCGCCGCGACGGCGATCGTTGCAACGGCCCGAAAATTGGCGGTGTTGATCTGGCATGTACTTGCCAAAAGTCAGGACTATGCCTTCGCGCGCCCCGACTTCCAGGCCATGAAACTGCGCGAGGTCGCTCTCAAAGCTGGCTCACCCCGGGCGTATGGAAACGCCGGTCCTGGCCGGGACTAATGGATCAAGGAAATCCGCCAGCTTGAGATGGAATACGTCAAGCGCGCCGAAGATGCCTTTGCCCGCATGGCGGAAGCCTGGCGGCAGGCGCCTCCCAAGGCGAAGAAATGGACCTGCTGAGCGAAAAGGGGCTTCTCAACACCATCCGTGTGTCGGATAAAAAGCACAAGGCCGTCAATTATTCGACAAGTCAGGGTTGTGACTATGATGCGGACAATTGTGTTCCTTCTTCTCATGTTCCTGCCTGTTGCGGGTACGGCGCAGACGGGCGGCTTCAACACCTCGTCAGGATTGGTTCAGGTGATCCTCGGTCAAGACCAGCCGTTTCTCGATGTTGGAGGACGACCGGTCGAGCTGCCACATTGGGCATATTACGCAACTCTTGAAGCGCAGTTTGGCGATTGGATTCTTATCGGCATGTCGCCTGGCGGCCGTATTTGTTCGGGAGATCACGTTTGGTTTTTAGCCAAACCGGGCGAAATGCGTTTCTCAACGCCCTTCGGTGACTGTCAGTCCTTACTTTCCTTGGGCATTCGCGGCGAAGAGTTCGTAGCAACACTGGACGGCGGTGCGCCTGGCAAAGACCCCATTGCCTATGTATTTGACGGCAGATCGATCCGGGAAGAACCGGGCCAACGCGGCATGTCGGGATGGACCGCAGGTGGCGGGCCCGAATTCTGGTTGGGACGCCACCCCTATGAATTTCTTACGAGTGGAGATACGCGGGCGAGGCTTGCGCAATTCATGGAACCAGAAGCGTTGGCGGCGGCCGACGGTATCTTCAACAAATCATCCGGCTTCGAAATGGATGGCGACTGGGTCGTCGCGACTGCGTCCAGCAGTGATTTTTCCGCTCACGGTGTAATCGCGCTTGGAAGGGATGGCATGGTCCTTGTCGCCATGAAGCCTTGGGGAAAGCCCGTCTCGGTTCATGGCGCCCTGAGTGGAATCCTGCCCGCCGCGATTGTTGACCTGATGAAAGAAAAATGACAGCACGTCCCGGTTCCGCCTCCCATGTAGCGCGAAAGGGTGACTTGGCCCCTTTGGCCAAAGCCTTTCGGAGCGACACAGCGTGGATTCGCTCGGTGGCCCGTTGAAAGAGGTCCTTCGCTACCACGCGGCCATGTCTTGAACCCTTTTTGTAGCCGGCACAGTCTGCGGTCGGGTCTGCGCGCGATTGCTCAATCCAACCCATCCGGTTACTCCATTGCATGACGGCAGGTAGAGAGGCGGACAACGCCTGAGGACATCGAGCGGCTGTTCTCGCGCGGCGGCAGCTTTGCCATTGTGCGCTGGGGGCACCTGATCGCGGCCGCGGTCTTCGGCGGGGACTACGCCACGCCCGTCGCCGCCAAGGCAGCGCTTACCGCGGTGTCACTGCTTGCCGGGCGCGAGCTTGACGAGACCGATACGGAGCTCGGGACCAACCTGATAATCTTCCTGCTGCGCTACTGGCCCGAGCTCGTGGGCGCGCCCAACCTCGGCCAGATGATCCCCGACCTCGCCACCGTTTCCCGCGTGCAAAGCCTCCGGGCCAGCCGCCACCGGGTGTTCAGCTACTACGAGCCCGGCGCGATCCAGGCGGATTTCGTCTTCGTCGCAATGCTGGACGCGCTCAAGGATCTGCCGGCCGAGATCTGCACCGACTCGCCGGAGTGGCTCACGTGTTGCCCTGCGGGCGATTCTTGCATAGGCGAGAGGGGAACGATGAACTTGCCGGCCTCCAGCCGCTTCGCATAGAGCAACATGCCGACCCTGTCGTGCCAGAGCAGCTTCACGAGATCGCCCCGCCGGCCCCGGAATCAGAAGATCTCGCCCGCATGCGGATCGCGCCCCAGCCCCTCCTGCACCTGCAACGCCGCGTGCTCCTGGCGTGCCGCATGTCGGTCGCGCCACCCGCGATCCAGACCTACACCCCCGCCGGTAACGCGATCATTCGCCGTCCACCACTTCCATGAGCCGGGCCTGGGCCATCGGGTCCACCTCGCGAGGCACCAAGAGCCGCCGCCCGTTCCCCACCACGATCCCGGCCCTGGTGTCCGGCCGAACGGCCTGCGTCGCCGACACGGTCGACACTCCCGGCGTCGGAGGACCCGACGCCTACGTCACCGCGATGAACGCCGATGACGGCGCGCCACCAAGCTCGCCTTCCCGACACTGCCGCCGCCAGCTCGTCAGCAACGACCGCGACACCACATGCCGCCGGGCCACCGCTGAGACCTGCCGATGCCCGACAAAGTTCTCCTCAGCGATCCGGATCTTTTCGGCGTCGTCCGAGTTCCGCCGCCGCGGCATATCCTCGGCGAACAGGACTTCTATCTCAGGTCTGAACCTACGGTCGGCCATAAGGTCGGACCTGTCACTGGCCCCAGAATCCGGTCAGGCGGTCCTCGCCGGAGGGACACATTGCTGCTCCCCAATGCTTTGATTTCGAGCGGGATTGTCGACCCCGCTCGAGGCTTTGGGCGGACCTCGCTCGTGGAGCGCGGCGGTTTTTTCCACCTTTGCGTTCCGACTTCGGTCCACGGCAAATTTCGAGGGACATTTCCCGGCCCGCCGGCAGTCCGGGTGGAAGAGTGCGCACCGTGAAGCCGAACGCTTGTCTGCCGCGGCCCCCCAAAAAAACTTCCCACATGGCCCAAGCGATCTCGCAGAACCTGCCCACTCGCATCCACTGGTTACTTGCATAGGAAGAAAAGGAGAAATTGCCCATGCAGACCGCAATCAAGAAGAACGGCTTTTCCTGGCGCGGTGGTGCGCTCGCGATTCTGCTCGCGAGTTCGCTTGCGGCCGCGGGCGGGTTGCCGGCCGAAGCCGGCAATGGCCTCCTCCGTCCGTTGATCAAGGCCAACAAGGTCATCTACTACTGCGTCGGCTGGGAGGCCGGTCGCCTGATCTCGATCAAGAAGTACGGGCGCGCGGGCGATCCTGGCGTTTGCCCGAAAGGCTTCTGGTTGCCCAGGTAGACGCTGCAAATATCGGTAGTGGATTGTGCCGGGGAACGGGAGCGGCGGTCGCGGGGAACTCCGCGGCCGCCAACAACGAAGCTGAGCGGAACGCCAGTCCTGTCGGAGCCATGTCCAGAGGGCAATTTCCTGTGCGTGTTTGCGCCATGCATGGAACACTTGGCGCCGGCGTCCGAGTACGGTTTCAAGTGCGCCCCCGGACCCGGGGGACAAGTTCCGCGAAAAACGGGAGCCGACCTGACCACTTTGGGGTATTCAGTGAGGTGACGTTGAGGAGGAAGCGATGTTCAAAGAAAAGTTCTCAGATTTCCTGTCTTTCGGAGTGGAAATGCTTCTCCATGGGGGCGACGACTTGACGGAGAGCCTGCGCCGGTCGGTTTCGCTCCGCGCCTTCTGGGTGCCGTTTTTCCTTGGGCTCGGTCTCCTTCTGACATTCACGGCCCGCCCGGCGCAAAGCGACAACAACGAGGCCTTGTTCGCGCAGGCCGGCGCCCGCATCGCGGCGACCCTCGGTGATGCCAGCAAATGCAAGTCAGAGGGATTGTTGCGCGTTGGGGTCTGGCCCTTTGATCCGCGCGACATTCCCGTCTCGGGTGCGAGTGCCAGCCGGATCTATGGGGCGTTCCTCTCGGGTCTACTTGACGATGCACCGGCTTGTCTGGGGGTCATCGACGTTTCCGGCGTCGGTATCACCCTCGAACTCCTCAACAAAGCCGGCGCGTTCCGCTCTGCCAGCACCGACACCAAAGCCGAGATCGAGGAAAACCTGCGCAGCGTGGACTTCTACGTGGCGGGCACCATTCGTGAACAGGGGGGCACTCCGTTTGCCGAGTTCAAGGCGATCGCCCGTGACAGTGGCCAGATCGTTGCCAACGTGGGGCCGGTGGACATCCCGTCGGATCTCGCAGGTGGCAGTTGCAGCGACGGGGCATTGTCCGTGGATGTTGCCATGAACCGCTTTGCCGGAAACATGCGGGACGCGGCGCACAAGATGACACACCTCGTGGTCGACGGCGGCTACTACGCCGACACCAACGGCAAGACACCGTTCAGTTTCTACCTTGAAGACCTCATGGTGAGCCACCTCACTCAGAAATTCAACGAAACGCTCTCCGGGCGCACGTTGTCCGTGCAGAAGCTGCACATGATGGATTCGGGCAATCTCATCAACTCACGCGGAATGGACATCAATCCTCTTCAAATGGAGGATGACCTGGTCCTCACCCGGGTCGCCGGACAGACCGAAGGCGTGTTCCGGCTCAAGTTCCGCTACTGGATTTGCGAAGATGCGGTGCGCACGGTCGCTACTCTTACTGGCAATGACGGGGAAGCCCACGCGTGGATTGAGAACATCCGGCTGGACACCACCCCCGATGGGCTTGCCTTGACGCCACCGAAGCCGACCGAAGTTCGTGACTGGGGGCCCGACGGGGCATTCACTTTCCAGATGACGAGTCAGCGTGGCCAAAGCCCGACCTACCGTCCGGGCGAGAAGTTCGAGACGCTGTTCCGCCTCTCCCGCGACGCCTGGCTGTTCTGTTTCTACACGGACTCCGAAGGCGAAACCATTCAGCTCCTGCCGAACCCGTTCCAGATCACCCAGTCCGCGCCCAACTTCTACCAGGGGGGGAAACTGCACCTGTTTCCCGACAAGGACAGGCTCCCACAACCGGACCCGTTTGATCTGACGATCAACGGAAACACCTACGGGATCGAGTCATTCCGCTGCTACGCCACGTCGCGCGACATCCGGGCCGACCTGCCGGCGGCGCTCAGGGGCACGTCCCTCGACCCGATCGAACCGAAGTATGCGGCACGGCTCAAGGAAATCTTCCAGTCGTTGGAGGGCGCGTCGATCTCGACGGCGTCGATGACGGTCACAGTGATTGAGTAGGAGTGAGAATATGCATGGGAAACTGAAAAGCTGGAACAATGTCATTCAAATCGGCATTTCCGTGGTCGTTGCCGCCTTTGTCTTTGGAGGCACGTCCGCTACCGCATGGCCCCTCGGGGCACGCAATTTGCAGGTTCCGATCCATTCCGAAATACCGCAAATTCTGCTGCTTGTTCAAAGCGAGGTCGAACCCCAAGGGACTTCAATTGAACAAGTCCAGACGGACTTGAAAACGTTGGGGTTCTACAACGGTGCAGTCGACGGCGTCGCTGGACAAGGAACGTGGGAGGCACTTGAAAGGTTTTGGGCGGTTGCTGGAATGGAAGTCGGAGATCTGACTATCGCTCGGGCGCTGCACATTGGTGCGACGGCGGACATTGTCGCGGCGGGAACAATGCCAATCGAAGAGGCGGTGGATCGGGCCAGCGAGTTGATCGCGGTCAGAAGCCAATGGGAGAAGGTCAGCGTATTCGTTGCGGCGGAGGACTTCCAACGTGCGGAAGGCTGGGCGATCAGTTTGTCAAGCAAAACTGGTGCGATCCTCGGAGACAGTCACCCGGAAACACTCCGTGCGCGCAGTTTCTTGGCAAACATGATTGAAAAACAAGGGCGGCTGTCTGAAGCCGAGGCGCTGTTTCGAGAAGTGTTGGAGGAAAGAGAGAGAACTCTCGGAGCCAAACATCCGGATACCTTGGCGTCGCTGGGAAGCTTGTTGAGGTGCGCTCTGGCTCAAGGTCATGAAGAAGAGGCCGGAGATATAATGCAAACAATGGCCGAGAGAATGAGCGAATGAGGCCTATCGCCATTTTCCAGGTGTTGATTGCTGTATTGGCAATCTTGGTTCCCATTCGGCCGTCGGTGGCGTCAATAGCTGGGTTCGAAAGACCCGCTTCCATTGACGCGACGGGAAGTCGAGCATTCGTGATCCAGGCCCAGTATAATGCATCTGCGTTGAAGACAATAGAGGACGTTCAACTCTTCCTGAAGGGCGAAGGCCTCTATTCGGGTCCAATCGACGGCGCTTTTGGTCCTGGGACAAAGGAGGGGATGCTGAATCTCGCCAATCGCGCGGAGTCGGCGTACGCGGGTGGCCAGTACTCCCTGGCGGAAGAGGGCTTCTTTCAATTCTTAGCTGCGAGCGATCCGATTGGTTGGGGGCGAGATGAATCCCTGATGCTGCTAATCCAGAACAGCCTTGCGGCTGCTATCAATGCACAGGGCCGGCATGCCGAGGCCGAGGAGATCTACGCCAGTGTTTTGAATGCCAAGGAACGACTGCTTGGCCGAGATGACCCCGATACACTTTCGAGCCTAAACAATCTCGCGGCGGCTATCGCGGCACAAAGCCGCTATGGTGAAGCAGAGGTTCTGTTTCGGCGCGCGCTGGCCGCATATGAAAACGTGTATGGATCCGAACGCCCGGAGACGTTGGTTGCGCTCACCAATTTGGGCAATTGCCTGGATGACCAGGGCCGCTACAGGGAGGCGGAGAGGTATCATCTTCGTGCTGTCCAGACTGCGGATCGAATATTCGGCTCGGATGATCCCAGGACTCTAACCTATTTGAACAATCTGGCGAGTACAGTTAACGGTCTGGGTCGAAGTGATTTGGCAGAAAAATACTATCGACAGGTGCTTGAGGGTCAGGAGAGCCGGTTAGGGCAAGACCATCCGTATGCGATTGCTGCTCTGGACAACCTGGCAGTCGCCATAGCCCATCAAGGGCGGCTTCTCGAGGCCGCCGCTCTGTTTCGCCGTGCGCTGGATGCTCGAGGCCGGGCATTGGGTGCTGACCACCCAGAAACCTTGCGATCGTTGAACAATCTGGCGAATTCCCTGATGGAACAGGGCCGCTACCCGGAAGCAGAAGAACTCTTTGCCAAGGCCTTGGATGTCAAGGAACGGGTCTTGGGTATTGGTCATCCTGAAACACTGCTCACTTTGGACAATTTGGCCCATACGCAGGTGTTGGCAGGCGATATCCCGAGCGCGATTTCCACGGGAGAACGTGGCTTTTCAGGGTTGTCGGAATTCTTCATTCGAGAAGAGGGATTAGTTATTTCGAACCCGCAAGCAAATCTGCCGTTCGATCCTCGATCGTGGCTTTGGATAGCTTGGAAGTATCGGTCGCAGGTGCGTCAAGCCGCCACCCGCAGTTTTGAAGCCCAGGGCTGGCTGACGTTTGGGTCGTTGG
>JAGRMP010000348.1 GCA_020441225.1 Maritimibacter sp.
TGCCGTCGCCATCGGCATCGTCGGGGTCGGCATGGGCGAGCAGCGCTTCGGCGGGGATCGCTTCGATGAGGCCGAGCCCGATCATCTGCGGCGCGATCCGGGGCGAGATCTGCGCTTGCGAATGGAGCGGGCCGTAACCGGGGGCGGCGATGACGTAGCTGGGCGCGCGCAGCTCGACAATGGTGCCGTCGCCGAGGGTGACGGGCACGGGTCTGTAGCGCAGGGCGAAGCGGCCTTCGGCCGGGACACCGGGCAGCGAGCGGTCCTGGAGCTGGAGCCCGTAGACGGGCTCAGGCGCGTTGGGAAACTGGGCAAGGGTCTGCGGGTCGAGCGTGCTG
The DNA here is from genome assembly GCA_020441225.1 of Maritimibacter sp. Next base: position 339 of record JAGRMP010000348.1, read on the forward strand.
GCCGCGTCGGGGATGGAGAGGCGCAGGACCATCGACAGCGGGTCGTCGTCCGGGCCTTCCGGCGGATGGCCGCGCCCGTTCGCCGGGTGGCAGTTGGAACAGGCGCGCGCGTTGTAGAGCGGGCCGAGCCCGTCGCTGGCGGTGGTGGCCGAGGGGGCGGCGACCCAGAGCTTTTCGAACAGGCTCTGGCCGACGGCGAAATCGAGCCGGGCGGCATCGGAGAGATTGGCGGCAGGGGCGAGGAAGGCGTTGGGGCCGGTCACGCCAATCGCCGTGGCCGCGCCGCCGGGCCGCGCCTCGAAGGGTTCGGGGGCGTCGAAACGGGTCGGCAGGGCGGTGACGGCGGCGATCCGGGCTTTTTCCTGCGCCGTGAAGGGGATGGCGTCCGGGTGCGGCATTGCCAGCGGGTCGGCCAGCGCCCCGGACGCGCACAGGAGGGCGGCGAGCGCCCCCCCGGCTATCGTGGCGGTTCGGATCACTGGAACACGGCGCTGGGATCGTCGAGCGAATCCGAGCCTTCGACACTCACCCCTTCGAGCCCGACCAGCGCGACGGCGCGCTCGATGTTGCGGGTCTGGGCGACCAGATGGTCGATCGCGTTCTGAATGAGCGCCCCGCCCGGCGCGCCGATGCCGAGGAGCTGGTCGTAGGAGGTGCCCGCCTCGGCGGCGGTGCGCAGATCGCCGAGCGCCATCATCGTGGTGTTGAGGTCCGAGAGCAGCGCTGCGGCCACCGCGGGGTCGCGCTCGCTCACGAGGTCATGGAGCGACGGCCCCTCGACCACCGAGCCGTCCACCCGCACATAGCGCCCGGTGTAGACGTTGCGCATGCCGAGACCGTCGTAATAATGCGAGTTGTGGGTGTTGTCGGAGAAGCAGTCGTGCTCTTCCTCGGGGTCGTGGAGGAGGAGGCCCAGCTTCATCCGTTCCCCCGCCTGTTCGCCGTAGGAGAGCGAGCCGAGGCCGGTGAAGGCCATGACCAGCCCTTGCGTCGGGTCGGCGGTGACATCGGCGCGGCCCTGCCCGTCCGCCGACCAGTTGGCGACCGCGTCTTCGAGGTCGGAAACCAGGAGCTGGGTGGCGGCGACGAGGTAAGCGGCGCGGCGGTCGCAATTGCCCCCGGTACAATTGGCCGGGTCGTAGTCGGTCGCGGGACGCGCGCCGGCGCCGTGGGCGGTGCCGTTGAGGTCCTGGCCCCAGAGCAGGAACTCGATGGCATGGTAACCGGAGGCGACATTGGCCTCGATCCCGTCGATCTCGTGCAGGCTTTCCACCAGCGCGGGCGTGATCTCGGTGGCGTCCACGGTCGTACCCGCAACCTCGAAGCTCGGGTTGGCGATCACGTTGGCGGTGGCGAAGGGGTTTTCCTCGTTCTGGCCGTGGTCGCCGTCGATATAGTCGATCAGCCCCTCGTCGAGCGGCCAGGCGTTCACCTTGCCCTCCCAGTCATCGACGGTCGGGTTGCCGAAGCGGAAGGCCTCGGTCTGCTGGTAGGGCACGCGGGCGGCGCGCCAGGCGGTCCTGGCGGCCTCGAGCGTGGCGTCGGAGGGCGCGGCGACGAAGGCATCGACGGCGGCCTGAAGCGCGATGGCCTGCGCGAGGCTGTCTTCGTAGCCCGCGAGCGCGATGTCGGCATATGTGTCGAGCACCGCCGCCGGGTCGGTTTCGGCCAGCGCCGGGCCGGCCAGCGCCAGTGTCGCGGCGGAAAGTCTGAGGAAAGAACGCATGGTGGATGTCCCTGTTCGCACGTTTGGTTACCGGATCAGATGTACCCGAGTGTTTTTATCGGGTAAAGAGGCTGAGTGAAAAAATCAGGTATTTACGACGCAACGACCCACGGCCCCCCTTGTGGCGCGGCGATGTAACAGGGATGTGGCAGCGCCCGGCGGCGGCGCGGCTCACAGGTCGAACCGGCCCGCCTCGGTGTCCTTGTCGAGCCGGTCGGCGGGGAAGATGCGGCCGTTCATCACCCCCCAGACGCCGGGGGCCAGCACCTGGGCCGCGACCACCGCGCCGCCGAGGTTGAACTCGCCGTCGGAGGCGTGGAGCGAGAACGGCCGCATCGCGCCGGTGAGCACCACGGTCTTGTCGGGCGCCTGGCCGACGAGGAACCGCGCGGTCTCGCCCATGGTGCCGGTGCCATGGGTGACGACCACGGCCGTCTCCGGGCTCGCGCGCACCGCGGCGGCGATGGCGGCGCGGTCGGCATCGTCGAAATCGAGGCTGTCCTTGAGCATCACCAGCTCGATCACCGGGAAATAGCACCGGCCGATGCGCAGCATCTCGGGGATATGGGTCGCGCTCGCCGGGTCGAAGGCCAGCGTTTCGGTGCGGACATCGTGGACCTTGTCGATGGTGCCGCCGGTGGCGAGGATGCGGACGTCTTTCATGGGTTTTCCCGTCTTTGAGGGGGCCGTCAGGATCAATCCCGCGGCACGATATGTTCGCTCCGCCCGCCGCCGAGCGCCGCGAACAGCGACGAGGTGTTGGTGACGCCGAACTTCTTGAGCAGTTTCGCCCGGTAGACCTCGACCGTGCGGTGCGATATTTCCAGCTTGATCGCGATCTCTTTCGACGTGAGCCCGTCGGCGAGATAGGAGACGATCTCGCGTTCGCGCCTTGTGAGTTCGTGATAGGGCCGAATCTGGGACAGATCGGCGAAGCTCCACACCGCCCGCATCAAGGGTTCGTCGGGGGTGAAGGAATGGCCCCGGACCCGGCACCAGAACAGGCTGCCGTCCTTGCGCGCCATGATCCGCTCGTCCCAGTAGGTGTTGGTTTCGCGCAAGGAATCGACCCCCCGGTCGCGGATGTTCACGAACTCGGCATCGGTCGGGTAGAGGATTGAAAAGACGCGGTTTTGCAGGTCCCCACGGACATAGCCGAACATCTCGGCAAAGGCATGGTTGCAGTCGCGGATCACCCGGTTCTCGGTCACCACCAGACCCACCGGCGCATGCAGAAAGGCAAGCTCGCCGAAGCGCCCTTCGCGGTAGCAGTCTTCGATAGGTATTTCCACGATCTTGCGCCGAAGCCCCTGTCTGGACGAAGGTTTTTCCATCAATGAATACCGGACGGACCACGCGCGGGCAACGCTGCGGGCCGGGCCGGAACCCAGGGAGGAAAGTCATGAAACCGGTTCTCAGACTGGTCGGTGCGGCCGTGTTGAGCCTTGCCGCCGCGAACGCGGCGCTGGCTCAGGACGCGGCCGAAGACCCGATCAAGATCGCGCTCGTCCACGGCATGTCCGGCAATTCGTTCGAAGTGTTCTCCAAGCAATCGCATACCGGGTTCGAACTCGGCCTCGAATACGCGACCGGCGGCACGATGACGGTCAAGGGCCACCCGATCGAGATCATCTACAAGGACACCCAGTTCAAACCCGACGTCGCCCGTGCGGTGCTGGCCGAAGCCTATGGCGACGACGAGGTGCTGCTGGCCGTGGGCGCGACCTCGTCGGGCGTGACCAAGGGACTCCTGCCCATCGCCGAGGAATACGAGCGCATCCTGATCGTGGAGCCGGCGGTGGCGGACAGCATGACCGGGCCCGAGAGCAACCGCTACGTCTTCANNCGTCGATGGACATGCAGGCCCAGGCATTGGCGCTGCAGCCCGACGAGAACCTCTATGTCGCCACGCTGGCCGAGGATTACGCCTTTGGTCAGGACGGGATCGCGGCGTTCAAATCCGCGCTCGACGGCAGCGGCGCGACCGTGGTGCACGAGGAATACATCCCCCAGGGCACGACCGACTTCACCGCGGCCGCCGAGCGGATGTTCAACGCGCTCAAGGACCAGCCGGGCCGCAAGGTGATCCTGATCTATGTCGCGGGCGGCGGCGATCCGATGGGCAAGATCCAGGCGATGCAGCCCGACCGCTACGGGATCGAGATCTCGACCGGCGGCCATATCCTGCCCGTCCTGCCGACCTACAAGGTGGTGCCGGGCATGGAAGGCGCGATCTACTACTACTACGAGAGCCCGGACAACGCGATCAACGACTGGCTGGTGAAGACCCAAATGGAGCGCTTCGATAGCCCGCCCGACTTCTTCACCGCCGGCGGCATGGCGGCGGCGCTCGCGGTGGTCAAGGCGCTGGAAACCGCGCCGGAGCTGGAGACCGAAGCGCTGATCGAGACCATGGAGGGCATGTCCTGGGAGACGCCCAAGGGCACGATGACCTTCCGGCCCGAGGATCACCAGGCGCTGCAGTCGATGTACCACTTCAAGATCCGCGTGGATGACGACGTGGAGTGGGCAATCCCGGAGCTGGTGCGCGAGATCACCGCCGACGAGATGGACATCCCCCTCGGACGCTGAGCGCACAGGCTTCGCAGCCCGGTCCGCAGCTCCCGCGGGCCGGGCCCCTGCCCGGACGGAATCCCATGACCCATCCCTCCCTTGAGACACAGGATCTCACGATCCGGTTCGGCGGACATGTGGCCGTGAACCAGGTCTCCTGTGCCTTCCGTCCCGGCGAGCTTACGGTGATCGTGGGGCCGAACGGCGCCGGCAAGACGACCTTTTTCAACCTGATCTCGGGGCAGTTGCCCGCGACGAGTGGCCGGGTGTTGAAGGACGGGGTGGACCTGACCCGGCTGTCGCCGTCGGCCCGCGCCCATCACGGGATCGGCCGCGCCTTTCAGCTCACCAACCTGTTCCCGGCGCTGAGCGTGCTCGAAAACATCCGCCTCGCGGTGCAGGCGCGCTCGGGCCATGGCTGGCGGTTCTGGGGACCGGCGGCGCGGCTGACCGAACTGACCGCCCGGGCCGAACGCTACCTTGAGGCGACCAAGCTCGAGAAGGTCGCGCATCTGCCCGCCGCCGCCCTACCCCACGGCGACCAGCGCAAGCTGGAAGTGGCGCTGCTGATGGCGATGGAGCCCGATGTCTACATGTTCGACGAACCCACGGCGGGCATGTCGCTCGACCATGCGCCCGATGTGCTGGAGCTGATCTCGGAGCTCAAACACGAACACGCCAAGACCATCCTGCTGGTCGAGCACAAGATGGACGTTGTCCGCGCGCTCGCCGACCGGATCATCGTGCTGCACAACGGCGAGCTGCTGGTGGACGGCGCGCCGGACGCGGTGATGGCGAGCGACATCGTGCGCGACGTCTACCTCGGCAAATCGGTGCCGAAACCGGAGCCGGTGGCATGAGCCTTCTGACCCTCGACCACATGGCCACCAGCATCGGCCAGTATGCGGTGCTGCACGACGTCACGCTCGACGTGCCCGAGGGCGGGGTTTTCGTGCTGCTCGGCCGCAACGGCGCGGGCAAGACGACGACGCTGCG
>JAGRMP010000349.1 GCA_020441225.1 Maritimibacter sp.
TACCAGCAGGTCATCAAGGGGCTGGTGCTGCTCGCGGCGGTGATCTTCGACGTCTACAACAAGAAGAAAGGCACCTGAGCCTGGAACGCCCGGCCGGGACGCGGACAGCCCGGCCGATGTCGGCCGCACCGTGACGGTCCCCTCCCTCCCTTCCGTCACGGTGCGTCTCCCGCCCACCCAGATCCGGACCCGCCACCGAAAGGACCCGCCGCCATGCTCGAAGACCTCCGCGAAACCGTCCTGGAAGCCAATCTCGAGCTGAATCGCCGGGGTGTGGTGCTCTACACCTGGGGCAATGTCAGCGCGCTCGACCGCGACAGCGGACTGATGGTCATCAAACCCTCGGGCGTCGCCTACGAGGAGATGACCGCCGACGACATGGTGGTCGTCAATCTCGGAAACGAAACCGTGTGGGGCGACAAGAAACCCTCGTCCGACACAAGGACCCATACCGCGCTCTACCGCGCCTTTCCCCAGATCGGCGGGGTCGTTCACACCCATTCCACCCATGCGGTCGCCTGGGCGCAGGCGCGCCGCGCCATTCCCTGCCTCGGCACCACCCAGGCCGATTACTGCGCCGGAGAGGTGCCCTGCACCGCGCCGCTGCCGCCCGACGAGGTCGCGGCGGATTACGAGACCGCCACGGGCGACGCGATCATCCGCCGGTTCCAGGGCCTGAACCCGGTCGAGGTGCCGATGGTGCTGGTCGCGGGCCACGGCCCCTTCACCTGGGGCAAGGATGCCACCGAGGCGGTACACAACGCGGTGGTGCTGGAAGAGACCGCGCGGATGGCCACGCTCACGGTACAGATCGCGGGTGCGAACCCGCAGCCGCTCGAAGACTACGTGCTCGACTACCACTACCAGCGCAAGCACGGCAAAAACGCCTGGTACGGCCAGAAATAACCCAGGGCGCGGACGGGGCGGGGCCCCGGGGCGTCGAGGAGTGAAAGGAAGAAAAATGATTGGACTGAAACCCGCGAAGTTCTGGTTCGTCTGCGGCTCGCAGCATCTCTACGGGCCGGAAACCCTGGCCCAGGTCGCCGACGGCGCGAAACAGGTGGCCGACGGGCTCGGCAAGGACGGGCGGCTGGTCCTGCCGGTCGAGTTCGCGGGCGTGGTGACGACCTCGGCCGAGATCGTCGACGTCTGTACCCGCGCCTCCGCCGACCCCGAGGTCGCGGGCGTCATCGTCTGGATGCACACGTTCTCGCCCGCCCAGATCTGGATCCGGGGCCTCAACATCCTGACCAAGCCGCTTCTGCACCTGCACACCCAGCTCGGCGCCGCGCTGCCCTGGGACACGATCGACATGGATTACATGAACCTGCACCAGGCGGCGCATGGCGACCGCGAGGGCGGTTTCATGCACACGCGGATGCGGGTCGCGCGCAAGGTCGTGGTCGGCCACTGGTCCGATGCGGAAGTGCAGGACCGGGTCGACGCCTGGATGCGCGCCGCGCGGGCCTGGCACGACTGGCAGGGCGCCCGCATCGCCCGCTTCGGCGACAACATGCGCAACGTCGCCGTGACCGAGGGCGACAAGGTGGCCGCGCATATGAAATTCGGTTTCACCACCGACGGTTACGGCATCATGGACCTTGTCGACCGGATGGAACAGGTGACCGACGCCGAGGTGGCGGCGGTGGTCGAGGAATATCTCGATCTCTACGACGTGGTGCCCGAGCTTGCACCGGGCGGCGCCCGCCATGACCGGCTGGTCTACAACGCCCGCCAGGAAGCCGGGCTTGCGGCCTTCCTCTCCGAAGGGGGCTTCAAGGGCTTCACCGACACGTTCGAAGACCTGCACGGCATGTCGCAGCTCCCCGGCATCGCGCCGCAGAGGCTGATGGCGCAGGGCTATGGCTTTGCCGGCGAGGGCGACTGGAAGACCCCGGCGCTGGTGCGCGCGATGAAGGTCATGGGCCACGGCCTCACCGGTGCGACCTCGTTCATGGAGGATTACACCTATGACATGACCGGCGGCGGCCGCGTGCTCGGCGCGCATATGCTGGAGATCTGCCCGACGATCGCCGAGGGCAAGCCGCGGGTCGAGATCCATCCGCTCGGCATCGGCGGCAAGGAGGATCCGGTCCGGCTGGTGTTCGACGCCAAGAAAGGCCCCGCGCTCAATGCCTCGCTGATCGATCTCGGCAACCGCTTCCGGCTGATCGTCAACACGGTGACATCCGTCGACCACCCCGAACTGCCGAAGCTGCCGGTGGCCCGCGCGGTCTGGGAATGCGAGCCCGATTTCAAGACCGCGCTGCATGCGTGGATCTTGGGCGGCGGGGCGCATCACACCGGCTACAGCTACGACGTGACCACCGAAATGCTGGAAGATTTCGCCGAAATCGCCGGGATCGAACTGGCGGTGATCGACGCGAACACCCGTCTCGACACGTTCAAGCAGGAGCTGCGCAACAACGAGGTCTACTGGCACATCGCGAAAGGCATCCGCGCCTGACGTCTTCCGGACGGGCAGGGGCGCCGGCCCCTTACCCGAGCTGTTCGACCGGGTCCGGGGCAGGCGCCGCCAGCGCCGCCCCGGCCTGCACGCTCTTGGTGCGAAACGCCCGCGGGCTCATGCCGACATGGCGGTGAAAAACCCGGCTGAAATACAGCGGGTCCTCGTAGCCGACCATGGCCGAAAGCGACTTGATCGGTTCGTCCGAGATCCTCAGCACCTGCATCGCGTATTGCACCCGCTGACTGTCGCGCCACTGGATCGGGCCGGTGCCGGTGCAGGTGCGGAACAGATGCGACAGCCGCGACGGCGACAGGCAGACATGGTCGGCGATATCGGCGACGGTGAGCGGCTTGTGCAGGTTTTCCGAGATCAGCCGGCAGGCGGCGAGAACGCGTTCGTCCATCTGCACCGGCGCCGTCTGGTTGGCCCGGTCGATCCGCGCGGCGAGCAATAGGATCTGTTCGAGCCGGTTGAAGGCGAGGTCGGCGGAAAGCGGATCGTCCAGCCCGGCCCATCTCTCGACCTGCACGAACAGGCGGAAGAACTCGCTGGTCCCGCCCTCGCCGCTGTCGGGCAGTACGAAGACCCCATCGATCTCGCGTTCCCAGGCGAGCCAGGGTTTCCAGAAGGCACGCGGCTGGAAATAGATCCACCGGTGCCACCATTTTTCCGCGCTCGGGTGGCGCCCGTAATAATGCCGCACATCGGGCGGGAACAGGATCAGATCGCCCGGCGTGACGGTGAATTCCCGTTCTCCGTCAAAGACCTGGCCCATCCCATCGACAGTGAGGTTGATGATCCACCCATCCATGCCCGCCGGCCTGTCGATGAAGAAATCGAGCAGCATGCCCTTCTCGATCGGCGTGATCCCGGCCATCAATCTGAGATCGAAATCGAACCCTGGAAACAGCGCGGCGACCTCGGTATCGACCGTCGAAGGGCGGTCCGAGAGAAACGCGAGCTTGCGGATGATGCTACGGACCTGCGGGTCCATGCTCGGGTCGTATGCGGTACGATTGTCCATGTCTCTAGCCGAATGCTGTATTGCTGCCGAAGCGGCTCCCTCCTAGCCTAAGGCGACTGGAATTCAAAAAAAAGGCCGCGGGTCGGGACGTCGGAGGAGAATTGTCCATGCGCCCGTGCGGCGTGCGCCGCCTCGTGGCCCGGTCATTTCGAGGAGGACCCCATGACCCGTCTTGGCGAGAACTGCGTGCTCGGGCTCGATTTCGGCTCCGACTCCGTGCGGGCCGTTGTGGTCCGGGTGGCCGATGGCGAGGAGCTGGCCGCCGGCGTGGCCGAGTATCCGCGCTGGATGGAGGGCAAGTACTGCGATCCCCTCCGCCAGCAATACCGCCAGCACCCGGCCGATTACATGGAAGCGATGACCGCCGCGGTGCGCGGTGCGCTCGCGGCCGCCGGCGAGACCCCGCCGCCGATCATCGGCATCGGCGTCGACACCACCGGTTCGTCGCCGATGCCCGTCGCCGCAGACGGCACCGCGCTGGCGCTCACCGACGGGTTCACCGAGGAACCCGACGCGATGTGCATCCTGTGGAAGGACCACACCGCGGTACAGGAAGCCGAGGACATCAACGCGCTCGGCGAGGACAAGACCCTGCCCGATTACATCCGCTATGTCGGCGGCATCTATTCCTCGGAATGGTACTGGGCCAAGATCCTGCACATCGCCCGCACCAACCCGACCGCCTACCGCGCCGCGGCCAACTGGGTCGAGCTCTGCGACTGGATCCCGGCATTGCTGACCGGGGTCGACGACGCCGCCAAGATCGCGCGCGGCGTCTGCGCCGCGGGGCACAAGGCGCTGTGGCATCCCGACTGGCAGGGGCTCCCGGACAGCGACTGGCTGACCCGGCTCGACCCGGTTCTGTCGAACATCGCCCAGCCGATGTTTTCCGAGACCCGTACCTCTGACATGGTGGCGGGCCGGCTCACGCCGGACTGGGCGGGGCGCTTCGGTATCGCCGCCGGTATCCCGGTGGCCGTGGGCGCCTTCGACGCCCATATGGGCGCGGTGGGGGCGGGGATCGAACCCTATTCGATGGTGCGGGTGATGGGCACCTCGACCTGCGACATCCTGGTCGCCCCGCCCGAAGAAGTCGGCGACACGCTGGTGCACGGTATCTGCGGCCAGGTGCCGGGCAGCGTAATGCCCGGGATGATCGGTTTCGAGGCCGGGCAATCTTCCTTCGGCGACGTCCTCGCCTGGTTCGAATCCGTGCTTTCCTGGGGCCGGCCCGACAAGGGGCAGAAAGGCTCCCTGCTGCCCGCGCTCGAGGCCGAGGCGGCCAAGCTCCCGCCCGGCGCCTACGGCGAACGCGCGCTCGACTGGCTCAACGGCCGGCGCACGCCGGATGCCGACCAGCGGGTGCGCGCGGTGATCGCGGGGCTGCATCTCGGCTCGACCGCGCCTGCGATCTACCGCGCGCTGGTCGAGGCGATGGCCTTCGGCGCGCTGGCGATCGTCGAACGGTTCGAAAGCGAAGGCATCCCGGTGAAAAAGGTCGTCGGCATCGGCGGCATCGCGCGCAAGTCCAACCTGGTCAACCAGGTGCTGGCCGACGTGATGAACCGCGAGATCCATATCATCGCCAGCGACGAAGCCTGCGCCCGCGGCGCG
>JAGRMP010000350.1 GCA_020441225.1 Maritimibacter sp.
TTCTCAGCCTCTCGGACAACCCCGATCAATCCTGCGCAGCCGCAGATGCCATTGCGAAGGCGCAGCTTTTCGAAGTCGAAACCCGCCTCGCGCGGCTGACGGCCCTCAAGGCCGAGCTTGAACGCATGGTGGTGCAATGCGCAGGCGGGCGGATCGCCGACTGCCGGGTCATCGAGGTGTTGGGGGACCATTCGCTTTGCGCCACGGACCATCGGCATCCCGAAATCGAGGAAACGCCATGAACATTCCGGCGACGCTCGCAATCTACGGCGGGGCTGCACTGGCCGAAATCGCCGGTTGCTTTGCGTTCTGGTCCTGGATGCGACAGGGTGCCGGTGCGATCTGGTTATTGCCGGGGCTGGTCAGCCTGGCCGTGTTCGCCTGGCTCCTGACGCTGGCACCCGCCGAATTCGCGGGGCGCGCCTATGCTGCCTATGGCGGGGTCTACATCCTTGCGTCGCTCGCCTGGCTTTGGGTCGCCGAGGGACGCCGGCCGGATGTCTGGGATCTCGCAGGCGGAACCGTTTGCCTGATCGGCGCCGCGATCATCCTGTTCGCGCCGAGGACGATCGGGAATTGAAGCGACTACTTGCCGAGAACCAGAACAGCAGAATAGTGAAAGTATTCCAACGCCTTGCGGAGAAGGCGCGGATATTTTGTCTGACCTGGACAGGTGGAGAAGGTTGGACGACAGGCCCATCCCCTCCGCCAGTTTGTTCCGGCAAATATCTGAAAACGCGGAAATAGTTCGGAAGCGATTAACTTTCGCCCCACGTCCTGCCCCACCACGCCAAATTAGCCTGTCTTTCGTTCCGGCCGTACAGACCCTCGCTCAAGGTCGACAGGAGATGATCATGAGCACAACGGAATCACTACCCCACCCTGAAAATTCCCCTGGCATGGATGAAAGTGCGTGCGCCAGAGTGCAAACCGTCCGAACAGCATGGCGCGCCTTGCCGACGTTCGTGGAAAGCCGGAAGATTGGCGCAGATACGACAACGAAGACCGACCCCACGGCGCAATCGGGCACAACGTCCCGGTTGCCGTGCATCATCCCGGTGACCTGACCAGCCTGTCATCGTGACACGGCCGGGGCAGCCCAGCATCCGGCGGTCGAGCGTTGGGAAGCCGTGCGCGAAAACCTCGCACATTCGTAATAACCGAGGGACCAACGGGCGGCAGACCGACGCGTTCGATAAAGCGCATCCGGTTGGTGGGTGGTGAGGGACTCGAACCCCCGACATCTTCGGTGTAAACGAAGCGCTCTACCAACTGAGCTAACCACCCCGCCGGGTGATCCTCTAGCGAAGCGCGGCCTGTGGTGCAAGCGGCCTGGGCTGCGGGATCGCACCCTGTTCGGTCAGTTTGTCGTAAATCCCGGGCGCAATCCGGTAGACCACGCCCTGCCCGCCGTCCAGCTCCTCGAACGCCTCCCACGGCAGACCCAGCGCGATGCAGCGCAACACCCGTGACGCGATACCATGCGTGACGATCACGCTCGGCCTACTCAGGCAGGCGGCGAACTCCGCCAACCGTTCTTGGACGGCTTGCAGCGTGTCTCCCCCCGGTATGGCATGGTAATAGGCGATGTCCGAGCCATCGTCGCGAAACAGATGCGGCGCCTCTGCGGCGATCTCGTCGCGCAGTCGCCCCGTCCAGTCGCCCATGTCGATCTCGGCCAGCCGCGCGTCTTCGCGCAGCACCGCCCCGCCCGAGGCGATCCGCGCCGTTTCGATCACCCGGCCCCGGGGCGAGACATACCAGTCGAACCCCTGCGCGATACCGCTCAGGATGCGCCCCTGCGCTGCCGCCTGTTCGCGACCCTTCATGGTAAGTGGCGAATCCAGCCGACCCTGCATGCGACCTTCGCGATTCCATTCGGTCTCGCCATGGCGCAGGATCAGCAGTTCAGGCAGGCGCATCCTGACAGGTCTCACGCCGCTCGTTCCGCTGTGCGGCGGCGGCATCGGGACGGACCGGGAAAGAATGGTGGGTGATAAGAGATTTGA
>JAGRMP010000351.1 GCA_020441225.1 Maritimibacter sp.
GCGACGATGGCGTTGAACGGGTTGTGCGGCAGGCCGTGGCCGTCTTCGGGGCGGTAGAACATGGTGGGCGGTTCCTCGCTTCGGTTTGCTCTACTGTTTCCCCCATGCTACGGGCGAAGCCAACCATAATGTCGGCCTGATGACCCGGGGGGACGCCGAGGACGCCATGTTTCGAGTGCAGGACGAACAGCCCGAGGACTGGTGGGAGGTCGAGGCGCTTTTCGATCTGTGTTTCGCGCCCGGCCGCGAGGCGCTGTCGTCCTACCGGCTGCGCGACGGGATCGACCCGGTCGCGGGGCTGTCGCTCACTGCGCGCGATCCGCAGAACATCCTCGCCGGCGCGATCCGGCACTGGCCGGTCCGGGTGGGCGGACACGCCGCGCTGTTGCTCGGGCCGGTGGCGGTGCATCCGACCCACCAGGGCGAGGGGCTCGGCGCCGTCCTGATCCAGGACAGCCTCGCGCGCGGCGCGGCGCTGGGATGGGAGCGGGTGATGCTCGTGGGCGACTGGCCCTATTACAGGCGCTTCGGGTTCGAGCGGCTCGATGCGGTCGAGATGCCGCCGCCGACCAACCCCGAGCGGGTGCTGGGATATGAACTGGTACCGGGCAGCTGGACGGGGGTGACCGGTGCGGTCGAGCGCTGGACCTCGAACCTTCCGGGGCGCGAAACGGCGCGCTGAGGGCGCAGGGTGTGCGGCGAGAGAGCAGGGGTGCGGCGCAAGGCGCGCGCCTACGCCGCCGTCATCCGGGCCCTCTTCCGACACGCCGCCGCCTGGGCGACCCAGGATCGGAGACCAGGGCGGTACATCCGGCCAGGAGGGCCGCGTGCGGCTACCCCCGGGCCGGGGACTGCGGGGCTGGGGATGGGATCGCCGGCGGGGCGACGGCGCGGCTCAGCGCCGCGGTGCGTGGGCCTCGACGCGGAGATGACGCGCCCGCATCGCGCGCGAGCGCGACGGGCTGGCGCTGTGCGCTGCGCTTCTGGCATGGACCGGGTGCGCATGAACGGGCAGACCGCCGCGGCGGCGCGGGCGCGGGGTGTTCGGCACGAAGGCGAAGACCAGGGCCGAGAGCACGACACCGAGCGCGCCGGCGAGGGAATAGGCCAGGAGCGCGAGAAGAATGCCGCCACCGGACTGAAGCACGACCCCCGCCCCGATGGCACCGGTGACGAAACCGATCAGGACGAAATAGAGAATCATGTCCGTCTCCCTTGCTGGTGCCGCCATGGTCGGCCGGGATGAGTTAATGGACGTTTAATCCATCTCATTCCGGAACGCGCGCATGAAAGAAATTTGTGCAACACCTTTGCGGATTTCCGCCCAGTGCATCAAGAGTTATTGTTCGGTTTGTACAAGAATTCCACGACAAAAGGTCGCACGGTCTGCGCGCCCGCGGCCCGCGAATCGTCGATCACACGCCTGAGCGCGACCAGATCCACCCGCCTTATCAGGTGCTTGACCGGTCCGATCGAGGCTGGGCGCATCGACAGGGAGCGCAATCCGAGGGCGGCGAACACCACCGCTTCGATCGGCCGCCCGGCGTCTTCACCGCAGAAGCTGACCGGGGTGCCGGTTTCGTGGCACCGGCGCACGACCATCTCGATGAGGTTCAGGAACGAGACGTTGAGCGTGTCGTAGCGCCGCCGGACGCGCTCGTTCTCGCGGTCGGCGGCGTAGAAGAACTGTTTGAGATCATTGCCGCCGATGGAGATGAAATCCGCCTCGGAGAAGAAGGTCGAGGGCGCAAAGGCCATCGACGGGGTTTCGAGCATGGCGCCGACCTTGACGTCGGTGGGCAGGAGGTGGCCGAGTCGCCGCTCGCGCTCGATCTCGCGAAACAGAAGCTCGCGCGCGTCGCGGAATTCCTGGTGCTGGGCGATGAAGGGGAACATGACCGACAGTTTGCGGCCCGCCGCCGCGCGGATCAGCGCCTGGAGCTGCATCCGCATCACCCCGGGCTTGTCGAGGCCGACACGGATCGCCCGCCAGCCGAGCGCCGGGTTGGGTTCGTCCTGGGATTTCATGTACGGAAGCACCTTGTCGGAGCCGATGTCGAGGGTGCGGAACACCACTTCCTTGTCGCCGGCACGGTCGAGCACCTTGGAATATTGCTCGGCAAGCTCGCCCCGCCGCGGCACGCGGGGCTGGGTGAGAAACTGCAGCTCGGTGCGGAACAGCCCGACCCCCTCGGCGCCGGAATTGTCGAGGCTCGGCAGATCGGCCATGAGCCCGGCGTTCATCGTCAGCCGGATCCGGATCCCGTCCTTGCTCTCGGCCGGCTTGTCGCGGAGCGAGACATAGCGCTCCTGCTGCGCCGCCTCCATCGCCATCTTGTCGCGGAAACTTTCGACCACGGCGTCTTCGGGGCGCAGGTGCACCACCCCGTGTTCGCCGTCGACCAGCACCAGATCGCCGTTCAGCGCCTCGGAGGTGATCGGCCCGGCATGAACGATGAGCGGAATCGCCCAGGCGCGGGCGACGATCGCGGCATGGCTGGCGATCGAGCCTTCCTCCAGGACGATACCCTTGAGTTTGCGGCGGCCGTATTCGAGCAGTTCGCCGGGGCCGATGTTGGAGGCCACAAGGATCGGGTTGTCCGGCATCTCGGCGCCGGTCTCGTTGCCTTGACCGGTCAGGATCCTCAGGAGCCGGTTCGACAGATCGTCGAGATCGTGCAGCCGCTCGCGCAGGTAGGGGTCGGGGACCTTGCTCATCCGCTGGCGGGTGGTGGTCTGCTCTTTCTCGATCGCGGCGGCGGCGGACAGGCCGCGGGCGATGTCCTCTTCCATGCGCCGGCGCCAGCCGCGCGAATTGGCGAACATGCGGTAGGCTTCGAGCACCTGCATCTGGTCCTTGTCGGCCCCGTCCGCCGTGGCCAGCAGTTCGTCGACCGAAGTCTGCAGGGTCGAGATCGCCGCGTCGAGCTTCTTGAGTTCTTCGTCGGGGTCGTCGCCGATCGGGTCGGTCACCACCACGCGCGGCTCGTGCAGCCAGACATGGCCCATGGCCGAGCCTTCCTGGCCGATACCGCCCTTGAAGGTGACCGAGCGGCGGTGCAGGGGGGCAAGTGCCGCGCCCTCGCCGACGAAGGCGCCGAGCTCGGTCATCTCCGCCAGCACCATGGCGACGACTTCCATGCCGTAGACTTCGTCGTCGGAATAGGCGCGTTTCTCTTTCGACTGGACCACGAGCACGCCCATGCTCTCGCCGAGCCGCTGGATCGGCACGCCGAGGAAGCTGGAATAGCGCTCCTCTCCGGTTTCCGCCATGTAGCGGAACCCGCGCTCGGAGGGGGCGTCGGCGGTGTTGATCGGCCTGCGGTCGCGCGCGACCCGGCCGACCAGGCCCTCGCCCATGCGCATCCGGGTCTTGTGGACGGCTTCCGGGCGCAGACCCTCGGTGGCGCAGAGCTCGAGCGTTTCGGCATCGCGGAACAGGTAGATCGAGCAGACCTCCACGCCCATCGCATCGGCAATGATGGTGGTCACCCGGTCGAGCCGTTCCTGGCCCTCCGAATCCTCCGCCAGCGCGGTGCGCAACCGACCGAGCAGCTTGCGACTGTCGCTTTCTCCGGCGTGGTTCAAACCTGTCCCTGTCTTCGATAGTCCGCCCGGTTCGTCCGGAGGTTCGGGGGCAGGTTACTGTCCGGGTGGGGCTTTGCCAACACGCCTGCACCGGGATTCCCGCATGACCTGTGGGAAATCCGGCAGATTCCCGTCCAGCGTGTTTCGGGGCGCGCGCGCGGATCGCGGGGGGGGCGTGACGGTGGGGCCGGGCGGGAACGCGAGCGCGCGCTCGCGTCATACGGCCGCGCGCGCGGCCGTCTCCCCGGCTCAGCCCGCTTTCTGCAACTCGAAGGCGTCGTGCAGCGCCTGGACGGCGAGCTCCATGTACTTGCGGTCGATCAGCACCGAGATCTTGATCTCCGAGGTGGTGATGACCTTGATGTTGATGCCTTCGCGCGCGAGCACGTCGAACATCTTGGCGGCGATCCCGGCCTGCGAGCGCATGCCGATGCCGACGATCGAGACCTTGGCGACACCTTCGTCGGCGACAAGGTCGTGGAAATTGATGCTGCCCGAGGCCTTGGCCTCCTGCATCGCCTTTTCGGCGCGCGCCACCTGGCCCACGGGGCAGGAAAAGGTCATGTCCGTGCGGCCTTCTTCGGAGATGTTCTGTACGATCATGTCGACATTGACGCCGGCATCCGAGAGCGGCCCGAAGATCGCGGCGG